>JAYTOT010000132.1:0-3592 GCA_043747645.1 Pseudomonadota bacterium
AATATGATGAGCAACAGCGTTGTCTACGGCACTCAAGGGGTCGTCTAACAAATAAACATCGGCACCGGTGTAACCAGCACGCGCCAAACCAATGCGCGCCTTTTGGCCTCCAGAAAGATTAATTCCGCGCTCGCCAATTTCTGTAGAATCTCCCGCAGGCAATATTTTAAAATCATAATCCATAGCACAAAGAGCAATTATTTCATTGTAGCGCAATTCATTATAATGCCCATAAAATAAAATATTTTCTCTTGCTGTGCTATTCATAATCCAAGGCTGTTGCGCAACATATGTCACACGACCCGCAACCAAACACTCCCCAGAAATTTGTTCCATTTCTCTCATGAGAGCCGCTAAAAATGAACTCTTACCGCCGCCCACAGTTCCTACAATTGCCACTAATTCTCCCGGAAGAACTTTTAAATTAAGATTTTTGAGATTAAAAATTGATTTAACTTCTGGGTTCCAGGAAAAACAAGCATCGCGCAAAAAAACAGTCCCAGGCTCCAAATTGTGTTGAACGACCTCAATTTTGCGTTCAGGCTGATTGAATAACTGAGTTACTTTGTGAGTCGCACTGAGAATATCTGCCGAAAATTGCAGCGAAGCAGGAAGAGTGCGCATGTATCCGTTTAGAATTCCCAGTATTGCCAATGTCGAAAACACAATGGCTGGCGTTACATTTGGATTTCTGAAGGCATAAATCGAAATAGAAATGACACCCACTAAAAAAGGCACAACTGCAAAAATGAAACTTGTAAGTGCCAAATTTTTTGCGCGCATGTACAAAACGACAAGTTGCTCTTCGCGTACATCGTCAACTTTCTTTTGAAATGGCTTTTCCCAGGCATAAAATTTGACGACTCGAATTCCACGCAAAAGCTCGCCTACAATTTCGAGGCGCTTTGTATTTGCCTTTTGCAATACAGCCCAAGATTGTTTGATTTGTTTTCGATTGTATTTTGCATAGGGCATCATCAATACAAGCAGGGAAATTCCAAATAGCGCCTCAATACCCAACATATTAATTAACATGACACACAAAACAATAATCGCTATGGGATAGATTAAAACTTCTTGAAGCTGGTATACACTGCTAATTCTATAAACTTCCATATGTATTATATTAATTAAATCTCCAGTGGAGTATTTGAGGCGCGAAATGCTCGACATTCTCAAATATTTATTGTGCACCATCGACCGCAAATATGCCGCTTGCGAATAGACGAGCCTCCCTTGAATTTTAGACAACATAACGCCCACAAAACCAGTGAAAAGCGCAAGGGCGCTCATCTGGAGAGCTGCAATAATACATTTTTCTCGCGTACTCTCTGAGTCCGCAAAAACCAACAAAAAATGCTTGAGCATGAGGGGAGAAAAAGTTTCAAGAGCCATAAATGCAACAAATACTAAAAAAGTGAGAAGGTATTTTTGCCTCAATAATTTGATCAATAAAACCCATAACTGTGGAATTAATTTTTCTTCTTTTTCTAGCAAAAATTCTGGCGCTATTTTTTCAATTTCAACTATTGTGTCGCTATTTGGAATGGGCAAAAGTGAATCAATGGTCAAACCACCATTCATTATAGACTTCATAAAACTGGCAGACATAGAAAAATAATCCTTTTATTTAAATCTAATAAACTTTATTACTATCATGGGACCCTGGCAGGTTCTTTAAATATATTTTTCATTGCATCGAGCCGCGCCGCCTTTGGTTCTGTAGAATTAAAAATTGTCTCATAAAAAAAGAATGAAACTCCCGACAAATTCTCTCTGCGGCTACTCAATATCTGAGAGGTTATTTGTGACATTGGAATGGGCTTAGAACGAAGGCCAGTTAATATTCCGACTCCAACCGGAATTTTTGCCTTAGCTTGGGCAATTTCTGGTTTTGTAATTTCATTTTTAAATGCAGACGCATCGTTGTTGTAAACCTGAACGACAATTTGATCTACAATTCCCATTTCGACCCATTTTTTCCAGTCTTGCAAAGATTTATTATATGAAAAATAATAATTATTTGGCGAAATACTTATTTTTATATTTGGCTTAATGGCCTTAATTTCTTTGCTAATTCTTGCCAGAAGTGACGTTAATTTATCGGCACGCCACTGCATCCATTCAGGGTCTGTCGCCTTTGTTGGAGGCGTTTTTCCACCATGTTCTTTTTTATAAATATCTATTGTAAGGGCATCGTAACCATAATCAACAGGCAAACAAAAATGGTCGTCAAACTGTATTCCATCTATGTCGTAATTCTGAACAATCTCTCGCGCCATTGCCACTATAAAATTCTGGACCTCAGGATGAACGGGATTAAGCCATCCCCAACCATTTGAATCTCCTTTAATACCTGCAGATGTTTGAGTCAACCAGTCGGGATGCCGCCGACTCAGCGAAGAATTCACGGCAGAAATCATTCCATATTCAAGCCAAGGGTAAATTTTGAAATCTAACTTTCTTCCAATTTCGGTTATTTCTTTTAGCGCATCTCTATTTCTGAGCAACGGATGAGCACTTATTTTCTCGCTGAACGCAGCTTGCGCCGCTGCACTAGGGTAAAGGGTTTCTCCCTTGTTCCAAACTACCGGATATAGTGTATTAAAATTTAACTCAGACAAAATATTCAAGGCTTCTGTTGTTTTTTGAATTGAATATAAAACTTCGCTATCGACATTCGTAATCCAAACGCCTCTTAATTCTGTAGAAGTTGGATTTTTTTTAATTGCCGGAATTAGAGGTTCTACAAATGTGCTGCCTTTTTTGTCACCTAAATTTTGTTTTTTTTCGCCAGGAATTCCGGTATTCTCTATTTGATTCTTGCAAGAAGTTAAAATAATAAAGAAAATTATACCGATTATTTTTTTTATTATACCCTGCTTAATTCCACTCATTAATTTTGTATGGCAATAACAACGCATAAATTGAAACCAATTTTAATTTAGAAATTACAAAGAGTTTATTTTTTCACAGCACAAGAAAATTTATTCCACCTAAGGTACCATAGAAATTTTTATTCAGACAGGCTAAACTCAGACAGACTTCACTCTACTACAAGGGGCCTCACAATGCGTTTGAAAGCATATACCTGCATGTTTCTCAATTTAATTGCCACTATTTCTGCGCAAAAAATGGCTCTTGCCGACGAGCCGACATTCAATTCTCTAGTAGAGCAAGATAAACAAAATACAATCCCACTCGGTGGCCGCAGTGACTTTCTCAATGGTGAACTCTCTCCATTTTTAAACGACACCTACCGCATTGGCGACGAATGGGGCAAAAAGTCTGTTACCCTTGAAACTCTTAAAACTGCCTCAGAAGTGTTTAAAAGAGCCGCTTATGCAACGGCAAAAGTGGGCGGTGCCACTGGTTTTTACTTGGGAACTTTTAATGGATTTCACGTTATGGCAACCAACCATCATGTGCTCACCAGTGCAAATGCCTGCCTGGGCAAAATGGTTAAATTTCCGCTGTTGCAAAAATCGTTTAAATGCACGAATTTTTTTGGCACCTGGACAGATATTGATTTAGCTCTGTTTGCAATTGAAGTAAAATCGGACCAAGATTTGCAAAAATTAGAATCTGTTGC
>JAYTOT010000133.1:0-3793 GCA_043747645.1 Pseudomonadota bacterium
ACGTGCGAAATTTGGCAAAAAATTCTCCGGCTGAAAAATCGGGAATTAAGCAAGGGGACGTTATTTTATCGTTTGATGGAAAAATAATTAGAGATTTAATTGATATTGCAAAGCTCTTGAGAAAAGTAAAACCCGGACAAAATGTCATGCTTCATGTTTACCGCGAAGGAAAGCCACTCAAAATTGGCATGACAGCAGTGCAAATTCCGGATGACGAAAATTTGAGAAAAATTCAGGATTTGTTGTAGGTATGAGAGTATTTATGAGGTGTATGGCATACGATGGTTATAAAAGGTAATGCATTATTCTTGAGAACCAGTGCTTATTTTTATGTATTCTCTAATTTTTTCAATGCAAACCATTCGAATCTCTGTTTGATAACCAACGCTCCGTTTTTCTCCAGCCTTTTGAAGCAAAAAAATGAGATATTTGAGTGCCGTGACTTTGAAATTTCTAAGTTTTCATCCAAAAATTCGAAGGATAGTTAGAAATCGATTCAAAGATGAAAGCTACCCGGATTAACAATTGATGAAGCACTTTCGAATAAGGTTATTGAGATTTTCCTGACCCAATCAGAAAAACAAAAGTACCGAAACGGAGAGAGAATGAAAATTTCACGCACACAAGACGGAAGCATTGAGGATTGTAACGGAAGAGTTTTGTTTTTTTCAATTGAACGATTTGTTCGAGACATTGTTTTTGGCGAGTGCTGCTTCCTGTGCGGAACAGAGGTCGGGACAAAAATATTCAACGGCGAACACGTTATTCCAAATTGGTTGTTGAAAAGATATTCCCTGCACAGGAGAAAGATCGTTCTTCCAAACAAAACTTCTATTGTTTATGGGAAATACATAATTCAGTGTTGTAGAGAATGCAACGCGTTTCTGGGAGAAGAATTGGAATACGAAATTTCGAAAATAACTAGCCAAGGGTATGAGGCGGTAACAAAGTATGTGGAGGAAAATGGGCCACAGAAGTTCTTTGTGTGGTTGTCGCTCATTTTTATTAAGACCCATCTAAAAGATACTGAGCTTTCTAATGAACGAGACGAAAGAACAAGTGACGGGAAGTCCATTGCTGAAGTCGCATACAGATTCGAAGAACTTCATCACATTCATTGTCTGGCAAGAGCGTTATATACCAAGGCCGCAATCGAGCCGGAGGTTTTTGGTTCGTTCGTTTTATTCCCTGCAGGTGTGGCAGATAATGTTTTCGAAAGTTTTGACTTTGGTGACAACTATACCTCAAGAAGTATATTTGTCAGAATAGCCGACATTGTGTTCATGGCGAACTTAAATGATTCAAATGCTGCGGTATCTAGAATAAACGATGAGTATTTAAGTAAGGTAACAAGCCCACTCTCACCGTTGCAAATTCGTGAAGTATTCGCGCACTTTTGTTACAACAATCTTGTATTGGGAGATCGGCCTATATTTAGTTCAGAAATAAGGGAAGGCAAATACACGATTGTTGCTAGGAGACCGAAGTCACTTTTTTTTGTCGATGACAGAAATGTACTCGGCAATCTTATTTTTGAATATTGTGGCGCGCTGATTCAGGAGGGGGAAGTCAAAGAGCAACTGAAATTAAATCGGTATACTTTTTGGTTTGACAGGCATGGAAAATTCATTGAGTTTAAAAATGGGACACGTGATTAGATTCTGTCACTAACCGGCATGTTATTTTTTTGCAACGGCCGATTCCGAGTATCTAAGAGTTGCAGAGAATGAGTGGAACTATTTTTAAAATTTCTGGCGTCAAATCTTGGTATCCCTCCCATATAATGGCAAGACAACTTTTTTGGTCAAATATAGGCACGTCGGGCTCCTTGTTTAATAGTTGATCTTTGTTTTCAACATCTACCGTAAGAAATGAGCTCTTTAAAATCACCGCACTTTGCATAGTACTGCATTTTAATCTAATACTACTGGACTCTTCGAGAGTTGTCTTAGATTTTTCCTGAGGCCGCTCGGGTATTCTGTCAAATAGCCATCGACGTTATTGATGTTTTTCATTGTGGAGTCTGGTAAAAGTCTGTAAAGTCCGTCCAAAGCAAGAGATTGCTCAAGTTTTTTTGTATTTTTGTCGATGAGTATCGCTGAGGGGGTAAATTGCAATGACTTACGCAATTGACGCAACAACGCTTATGGCGGCACGGCGGTTCGATGATTTTGAGCAAACATTGCTTATATTGGTTGCTTCTCTCGAGAAACTTTCTAACAGTCTTCGAGTGAAAGTGCGCGCTCGACGCGACCCAGAAACCTACGACGAAACTTTCATCGTAGAAGTCATAGCTCCGCCTGGAACGGACCAGAGAAAATTGCAGAGTGATGTCGATCGTATTTTCAATGACGACGAAAATTTAGACTCCGTTATGTTTCCACCAGTGATTCCGTCGGTCTGGGTAAGTCCATAAATGGCATTTAAGTGGGAAGACTATCTGATTTGGGCTGAAGGCATTCATTCTAATTTCTTATTGAATGCGAAAGCCATAAGCGAAGCTGAGCTTCGAACATCTGTTTCTCGTTCATATTATGCAGCTTTTAATATAGTTCGGTCTTATGGATTGAAATCAAACTCTGCGCCGGCCTTCAATATTGTACCATATTTTATTCTTCGAAAATCTTCAGCAGGGCGAGCTTTGCCTCAGTATGTGAAGCATTTTAAAGGTAATTTGAATGCTAATGACTATAGAGAAGCAAACGACCACCAAAACGTATATTATTCTCTCCTAGACTTTGAAATGAGCCTTCCAAAGCCACAACGTAGAAATCTTGCCAGAAAGCTTCAAGGCAGTCGCACTGATCGCAATGAATGTGACTACGAAAGCGTGATTTCTAAACCGCTGGGTGCAATGGTATCGAAAGCATTGCAAGACGCACGAGAAATTGTCGATTACATCAACGGACTTCCTTAGTCATTATCGTTTTTGGCTACCAATTTCATTCAATAGGGCCATAAGCTGCTGGCATGTTTTAGCTATCAATTCCTCTTGGTCGCCAATGCGATGGGCGACTATATCTTGTAATTCTAAACGAGCCGTGGCCCACAAATGATACAACGCATTGCGCACCAAACCTCCATATTTTGCTCTCGTTGCAGCAGTGCCGCCAAACCACATTTCATACTGATGAGTGTCCATTTTTGCAATGTCGATTGCAGTGATTTTTGAAAATTGCGAATGTTTTTTTTGAAAGTCCCGAATTTTCTTAAAGTCACTTGTTACAAAATTATAGGGGCAGACTTCTTGGCAAATATCGCACCCATACAAAGTATCTTTGAAAGATTTTAAATACTGATTGTCGACGGTGTCACGCTTTTCTATGCTCAAATAACTGATACATTTAGCGGCGTCGAGTTCGTAAGCATTTGTTAAAGCTTGAGTGGGACATGCGTCTAAACATTTTGTGCAGTCGCCACAAGAAAGATTGAATATTGCATTTGAACTCTCTACAATATTTCCAAATTCACTTGGTTTGGCGGTAAATAAAAGAGTTGCAATAAAAAAATAACTGCCCATGCCTGGCCTAATGAGCATTGTGTTTTTTCCCACAAAACCAAGCCCACTGTGCCTACCGTGAGCGCGTTCTAAAAACGGTACGGAATCGACCACAACTCTAAATTCACATTCTATCTTGAGAGATTTCAAAATATCTTGCGCAAGCAACGTTAAATTTTTTTTGAGTGCTTTATGATAATCTTTCACTTGCGCATAGCGACAAATTAAATTTTGACTTAATATTGAATCAGTTTGATTTATGTCCGAATCAATATTTTCGACATTTAAGTGTTC
>JAYTOT010000134.1:0-3284 GCA_043747645.1 Pseudomonadota bacterium
ATTCAAAGAAGATTGCACAAATGCTGCCAAACTTCGCCGACCTTTACGAAAATCAATGTGTGCGGGAAAAATTAAAATGCGTGGAAATGCAGAAAGTGATTTCATCGCAATGCCTCCGCAATTTGAACCATAAAATCTGCAGAGGTTCCAGCTGGGAACTCGAATGCATGACCGCTTTTTAGGCTGAGTTTAATTTTATGTTCCGCAAAGATTGGGGTCGGCTTAGTAATTGAAACTTCAATTGGCGCTGCGTCAATTGGAAAATTTAATTGGTTTTTTCGAGCTCGATTCCATCGCCAATTATAGACGGATTTTTCTTTTAAGCCGTGAAGTTTAGAAAATTCACATATTGAAAGCTGACTTTTTTCAAGCTCAGCAAGAATTCGGTCAATTTTTCTGGTTGTCTTTCGCGACTGTGTAAGCAATAAAAACTCCCTTGATTTGCGGTCAAAAAGGGAGTCTTGCATTTTTTAATTGTGTTCAGAACCTGCCGCGCGTGAAGCACTTACGAAATTTCTCCTGTGTGAAGACTATTTTTTTTATGGTTTATTTTTAAATAAATAAGATTTGTAGGCATTTCGCTGTGAGCTCTAAGAATATTAAAATCACCGTGACATTTGTCAAAATTGAAAGACTTGGTAGCGTCTGAAAATTTATAATCACACGAAACAGCACGTATTTGACTCAGAATACGTGTTTCTTTTTGAACACCCACAAGAAATTTTTTTAAATTTGAAAGATCACCTACGTCGATAAAAGAAAATGAAGCACTGGAAAGTGTGTTAAAATCACCAGATTTTACTTTGAATTCATTAGGTATTTTAAATGTGATATTTTTGCTAAAAAACAGTGAGCCGTCACGATGGTCTCTGTATTTTGGTCCAGTTTTTGCTGAAAGTAAAAATGTTTGAGGTTTGTTAAAATCAGTTAAATTCATGGGGGTCGAATTGGGATTGATAGCGTTTTCAAGTGGAGCAAAGTCTACAACTAAGTTTGTGCTTTGTGTCATTTGACGACCGCACGACACAATCATTGAAATTATCACAATGCTGGATAAATTTAGAGCTAGTTTTTGCATTCAGTTTGCCCTTCCTTTAAAAAACTGCTGCGTAATTTTACTAACGGTCGTAGCGCGAGTTTTCTTAAGTTTGGCTTGGAAACGGCCGATAATGTTGAGGTAGAATTAAAGGAAAAAGAATCATGATTGAAAAAATTTGTAAGGTCCAAATATTTGTGTGTTTTCTTTGCTTAACCACAATGGGCCAGAGTTTGGGAGAACCAGAAAAACCGAAAGTTGTGCAGTCGAGCAAATCTGAAAAGAAAAAATTGATCAGGCCTAGGCCAACGCCTCACCTAACATCGACTCCACAGGACATTTTGAATGATCAATCACCCGAAAGTTTAGATAAAATTCCTAATCTAAATGAGATGACTGAAGATGAAAGAGCTCGTGAACAAGCACGAATGGATCGAGAAATGGCAGAGGGCCTTAAAATTGAGTTGGAAGAAGAGCGTTTAAAGAAAGAAAAATCTCAGAATAAATAAGCAATGTTGGCCAATGATTAAAGTCGACTTTGAGGCATGAAGAATTGGTTTTTGAACTGGTAGAATATTGAGTCGATATAATACTAACTTTGGTTTCTGAATAAGTCACGAGTAAAGATAAAAATTGAAGGGGTAATCGTGGAAAGTAAATTAATCGCACTCCTTCTCGTTTCAATTGCCAATATTGCGAAAATAGCACTTGCAAATGACACAATTTCAGCATTAACCCTGGGAGGAATTGAACTTCAAAAAACAAATGAAATTGCCATGCAAAGTGAAGTTTTAAAAATCACGCCCAAACGAGTGGAAGTTGATTATATTTTTGAAAACCTGACTTCAAAAGAAATTAAGGCCTTGATAGCGTTTCCATTGCCGCCTACAACTTTCTGCAGGGCTGAATTTGATCGTTATTTGAAAGATGGGCCATACGTCGCGACTGAAATGAGAACCAAGGTTGATGGAAAACCAGTCACGCTTGAGCGTCACATCCGTGCACTCATTGATGGAGTTGACGTAACAGAAAAAGTGAAGGCACTTGGGTTTATGGGCGTCCCTGCTGGTTCATTGGATAGTTATGCAAAAACTATCAACGATTTTGTCATGCGTTCAGCCGGCAGTCCTTCAGAATACGCAAAGCTTGTTCGCACAGGCCTTTTTGCAGAAAAAGCACCAATTATAACGCCAGAAGACAGAGAACCTGGTGACATTGATGGATGCTTTGCTGCAAAATGGAAGTTTCAATTCACATATACGCGGCATCAGGTTTTTCCGCCCAAAGCGAAAGTTCGAGTATCGCATCAGTATCGCCCAGTTGTAGGGGGAAATTCAATTGCACAGCCAGTGTGCTCGACTTACTTGAACGCCGTGCATGAAAAATTTACTAAATATGGCGATATGTTGGGGCAGCAATATAGCTTTGAAAAGCTCTACGACGATTTAGTGCTTTACGCCTTAAAACCGGGCGCCAATTGGGCAGGCCCAATAGGAAGTTTTAAGTTAATTGTAAAGGGTGGCCACATGACAATGGTGGAAATTGAAAAAAAAGCAGAAGTTTATTTTGGAGATTTTGTGATTGAGAAGAATAATTTTAAACCAACGGCCGACCTTGCTATCGATTTTTTTTCGCACAGACAAAACGCAGAAAAACTTGTGGCACACAGTGATACATCCGTAGAAATCGACGGCCCAGCAAATTTGCGCACTACTCCAGGCGGGGCTCAATTTATGAGCATTGCCGATAGAGTTAAAATCAAAGTACTAGATGTCCAAGGCGAATGGATTAAAGTGCAAACAGGCGAAAAAACGGGCTGGACGCACTCCAAAAACCTGCGCCCCATTCCGGATAAGTCTAATTGCAATGATTGAAGTGATATTGAGACAGAAGAGTGCTTTATTTGCATAATTCTTTCTTTATTTTTTTAAACCATAAGAGCCCTTTGTTGGCTTCTTTTGTCGCTCTGTGCATTAAATTAAAAAACTAAAAACGTGCAAAAAAAATAATCTTATGCAGATGATTCGTTGTTTAACTTCACACCTGGCGAAACGATTTCAGCGGAAAATTCCAACTTGAAAAAGATAAATGAGGGCTATTTTGTAAAAACAAGTTATTATTTTAAAACCGTATCCTCTGAATCTCTTCCAAACTCACCGTGTCATTGGTTCTATCGTACAGTTTAGTGGTTGAAGCAGAAGCATGTGCGGCAATTTTCTGTGCTTTTTCTAAAGTACCACCGGCATTT
>JAYTOT010000135.1:0-1152 GCA_043747645.1 Pseudomonadota bacterium
AATTTTCTTTCAATGATTGCATTTTGAAGTTTTAAAAGTTCTGCAAATTGATTTGAAAGTGCATTTGCTCGCGACGATTGAAATTTTTCCGAGAAATATTTTTCGTCGATCTTTTTAAGAGTGGTGCTCATTTCTATTTCGGAGGCATCGGTCACTGGAATAAATATAGACTTAGTTTCGTATTCATCGAGAGAAAGTACGACTGCAAAAGATTTTCCATCTTTCGGCAGAGGCAGATCTAATGGAGTTTTTCCGAGCTGAGCGCCTGGTCTGCCATTGGGAAGTTCTGCGCGCACACTCGCACCAGGGGGCTCACTGCGCAGTTTTAAAGTATGCGCGCACCCACTGCAGGCGCTCAAAACAGCCAATACAAGCAGAAATATCATATCTTTTAAATTCAAACCCATCGGCATTTGATGTAGTTCCTTACCTGCAGGCATTCAGAATTAGGTTACTCCGAAGAGGCATTGACAAGGCTGCAAAATATGCTTGGATAAAATTTTGGTTGCGTGGTGTGGTTCCGAAAAACTGGGCTGAATGCGTTAGCATTGCAAGACACATTGCGCATTTCTACCGATTCAAAATGAGAATAGGGAACAGAAATCAAACTTTTACCGGTAAAAAAATTTTCACTAAAGCGACATCTCTTGGATTAAGTGTGCGCGCACCAGAATTCGAAGATTTCAAAACACATTGCACAGACGGGCTTCGCGCGCAGTCAATGTAGCTGAGGCCTTTAAAATTCGAGAGTGCAATAAGTAAAAAAATTTATGCTAGAAGCAGACTCATCAGAACTCGCCTCTATTTGCTTGGCCAAAATACAGCGAGTCCAGCTTTTGGAACAATGGGTTCGCGCTGCAGCAGTTCTTCGAACCGGATCAAATAAGTACGCGCGGGTACTTGAGAAACCTGGATCACAACAACCGCAAGATGAGGAAATTCGCGCAACGCAAGGGCATCATCTTGAGCGAAAAGTCGATCTTGAGTCAAGATGCACGAGAACCCAAGTTCCGCAATACGGCGTGTGAGCACACCATTTTTCATTCCAGAAACACCAGCAAATTGTGCAAATTGGCAATCTATTCCATATTTTTTAAAAATCTTAAAAAGACTTGGAGGCAAATTTTCGTCAACCAGCCACATGGAATTTCT
>JAYTOT010000136.1:0-12905 GCA_043747645.1 Pseudomonadota bacterium
ACAACGGTTTACGTTCTGAAGGATTCGACGTTTTACCGGGCACAGGCCACGAAAACAGATATTTCATCGTAGCCGCTTCGGAGCTAGACAACACAGTCAATAAATTCCGTTTTGAAGTGCGCAAAAACGACCAGATTTTAGACAGCGGAGAATTTACTGGAACTTTCCGCGACCAATACGTTGGCGAAGTTACCAGATTTGACGACCCTTTTTATTGCCCGTTTAATCCTACTCCCCCTTTCCCACGTCCTTACTAATAAATTTGCGAATGTGCTTGCAGCGTCCTTCAATGATTTCATAAATCTTTTCGGGCACTGGGTTTTTGGGAAGCTGAAGGAGCAAGTCTTTTTTCACTCCTGAAAACTCACTCAGTATTTTTTCTTTCATTGCCAACAGGCGCTTTAAAAACGTACCTTCGCGCAAACCTAAAATCTTTTCGAATGCGATAATGTGTTTTTTATTTATTTTATCGGGAGAATTTTCTCCTGCCATTGCAAAAGCAAACTTTCGCCTAAATTTATCCAAACAAGCTTAAAACCCGGCGTTTACGCGGAGTTAAAAGCGCTTGAAAAAAATGCAGCACCGAAAGGCGCAAAGTTAAAAAAATGAGAGTCCTGACGAGGACGCAAAAACCGACGTTAGAAGGTGTTGCTTTCGCAAGTGGGACGAAGTTCATATTTTTCCCCCTATTGCTTCTTTTCCTGGATTCCTCTGATTCTCCACGTATTTTTTAACAACTTCCAGTGGTGCTCCTCCGCAAGAAACAGCACAGTATGAGTGCGTCCACAGGTGATTCCTCCAAAGTTTTTTTCAATCTCTTTGGTAAATTCTTTTTTCAAAAAATAAGAAGATTTGCCTTTTAGTTTCCCAACTAAATTAGAAATGGAATGTTTTGGATGAAGACTCACAAGCGAATGCACGTGGTCAATTTCACCATTAAACTCTTGCAGCTCGCATTCCATTTGTAATCAAGTTTCTGCAAACAGCTCTTTTAAACGGTCAAGCATATTTTGAGTGAATACTTTTTTGCGATACTTTGGTACAAACACTAGATGTACATAATTTTTAAAAACACAATTCCTGCCTATTCCCCAGTCATTTTCCATATGCTTACCCTAGACTTCCTGAAGATTTTATGTCACAATTTAACTTGGAAACCTGCAAGAGGAAGCAATGATCACAAAATGGAAATTTAGAATAAAAAATACAAGTAAAGCCAAAAATAAGTTAAATAAAATGGCTCGCACTGTGAATTTTGTTTGGAATTTTGCAAAACAAACTCAAATTGATGCTTTGAAAGCACGTTCTGGTAGAATAATTTTAGATAAAAAAACAGGCAAATATATCGGTATCCCTAATTTTTAACAAAGTACGAATTAAATAATCTTGTTTCTGGTTCTTCCAAAGAACTCGGTTTGCATTCTCAGACGGTGCAAGCGGTTGTGGAACAATATTCTACGCGACGCGTTCAATTTAAAAAACTGTTGCGCTGGCGTGGCAGAAAATCATTGGGCTGGATTCCCTTTAAAACCAGTGGCATTAAATTAGAAAATGATGTTGTTACTTTTTCAGGAAAGAAATTTAAATATTGGAAATCGAGAGAATTTCCTTTGGATGCTAAAATTAAAACAGGTAATTTTTCTCAAGACAAAAGAGGACATTGGTATTTTAATGTTTCGTTTGAATCTTCTGAAATTGGTTTGCATTTGAAGGGCGGCACTGCTGAACTCGGTTTAGATATTGGAATTAAAACTTTGGCCGCACTTTCAGATGGTTCAAAAGTAGATCGGCCAAATTTGCGCGCTCAATTTTTTGAAAAAATGCGAAAACTTGAAAAAACAAGAAAATGTGCAAGACGAAAAGCAGCTAAATCTAAAAGATTTGAAATTCTTCCAAAGGCGAAACAAGAAAAAAATCTTCATGCAAAAATTGCCAACCAAAGGCAAGATTACCTTCATAAAGAAACAACAAAACTCATTCAGAGAACTAAACTTTTAGTAGTGGGAAATGTGCCGTGTAAACTCATGAACCGCAGCAGAAACCTTTCTGGAATTTCGCTTGATTCTGGAATTGGACAATTTAAAGCGATGTTGAATTACAAGGCCGATAGAGCTGGTTCAACATATTTTGAAGTTTCAGAGAGGTTTTCCACCCAAACGTGTTTTAATTGTGAATGTAAAAATTCACTACGGATTGGCCTGGGAGTAAGAGAATGGATCTGTGAAAGTTGTGGTGCAAGCCATGATCGCGATATTAATGCGGCCAGAAACATACTCCGTGCAGGGATCGGCACGCTGACCAGGTGCGCGTAAGCGCACCCTAAAGGATTCTCCCTCATTTATGGGGGAGAGGATTCAAAAGTTGATACAAATTCTGAGGACTTGATTCTTTTGCTGCAGCAAAAAACGACCGTAATTTTCCTTCCGGCAAAAAATTATCAAAAAAATTAAAACATAGAGGGTGCTGGTATTGAACATCGACAAGCGGCATTGAGATACTGATCGGAAAAATTTTTTCGTGAGTGAGCCAATGAGAAGTGTAGTAAAAAATTGGTTCTAGTGGAGTGACGAATTCGATAAAACCCACATGTTCATTCTTAGAAAAAACCTTTAAAATTGGCTTTGCAGAGAGTGTTTCTTTACTTGCCATTTTCTGGCATCTCCACAATTAATCGTGCGCCCAAAAGAGACAAAATATTGAGCAAAGTAGAAAGTTTGGGATCACTTTCACCTCGTTCTAGTTTTGATATTCCATTGCGATGCAACCCACTGAACTCAGCAATTTGCTCCTGAGTTACTTTTTGCATTTGACGCATCTCTTTAATCACGAGTATCAAATCATCTTAACTCATTATTTTTTTTTGTTGCTTCATAGAATCTCCGTATACCCACTGTAGTGTGCATTGAGTCTAGGTACAACTTAAAAAAGCCAAAATTCACACTGAAGGGCGTTTTTTACATCATTGGCAGATTTTCGACACAGATTCACACTACAGGGTGTTTCTATTTTCTCTGAGTTTGTTGCGATGAATCGATTTATCGATTGAAAAAATCGTCCAATTCTATGAGGACAATATTCATCGATTGCACCTTAAGCCTGAAAGCCTGCGACGGCTCAATTCCCAAAGCCAAAACATTCATTCTCGTCTCGCCATCAGTCAGCTCGCTTTTCTTATCAATGACGTCGTCCAAATCACTCATGCGTTCTTCTTGCGCGATTTTCCGATGCGCGGCTGGCCTCGGATGAAGGCAAATTCAGGATTATCACTCAATAGGAGCTTTGATAAATATGCGAGCTCATCTGGTCTGGAAATGGAATCCACTGGGCCACCTTAGCTTTACGCGTAAAGTAAAAAATTAGTTATACGTAAAGCTACCTGGATTTTAAGACGCTGTTAAGACTAGCTTAATTATTTTAGAGTTGAGTTCACTGGTTTCATAAATTCTCTAACTTAATGATTTAAGACGACTCAATAGCTTTACGTGTAACTAAATTCAGACATTACACGTAAAGCTAATAACTCCTGAAAACTCCTGTAAAAATCCGTATGATAGTTTTAGACACTTAAATCGAAACACTGGATTGAAGTTTCAGTTGTCGGAGAATTTTAATGACTATGCCCAATAGCGCCAAAATCGACAGTCAGCTCGCGGTGCTCGTGATTGGAATATTTTTGTGTTCATTGGCTTATTTTATTGTCATGCCCCTTGTTCCTTTAATGATTTCAAATTTTGAAAATCAAAAAAACATTGAATTGTGGGCCGGCATGGTCATGGGAGTTTCTGCTCTAGTGAGTGCAGCAGTAAACCCAATTTGGGGACATATTTCGGCTAAATATGGCGCAAAATCGATGCTTTTAAAGGCATCTTTCGGTTTGAGTCTGACATATTTTTTCACACCCTTTGCCACATCGCTTCCACAACTATTTTTGTTACGTTGTTTAAACGGTCTCATGGCCGGATATATTCCTGCTGCCTTAGCCATGATAAGCAAAGACGCTATGTCTACAAAAATCGGCAAATCAATGGCATATGTTTCTATAGCCCAAGCAGCCGGCACACTTTGCGGACCTGCTATTGGTGGATTTCTCTCTGCTAAATTTGGTATTCATGCCAGTTTCAACATGGCAGCGGTTATGGTACTTATTTGTGGATTACTATCGCTTGTTTACTTAAAAAATGTTCAATTCAACACAGATAATTACAATATTAGTTTAAAAAAATCGATTAAAATAATGGTGCAATCAACAACAATTCGAAATGCCATTTTATTTACATTTTTTATTTATATTCTTGGGTCCACTCTGCAACCCATCATTCCCCTCCAAATAAAAGCCCTCACTTTGAATCCCACCCAAACAAGCATTTATTTGGGTGGAATATACAGCACAGGCGGCGCAGTTAGCCTCATATTTGGCTTACTTTGGGGAAGGGCCACAGACAAATGGGGCCTTAAAAAAATTCTTCCCATTGTTTTTGCGGGAGGCTTTGTAAGCTGCCTTCTATTATTTTCCAGCACTTCTATAGTTGGTTTTACGCTGTCTTTTGCCGTCTATTCTGTATTTAGTTGTGCTTTAGGAATAATAGCAAATATAAATATTGCAAAATCTGCATCAGAAAAAAATCTAGCCATGGCATTCAGCATTAATCACACCGGGGCACAATTAGGCAATGCGCTAGGACCTGTTTTGGGCGGATTTATTGCCACTGCATTTGCGCTATCAGGAACTTTTATTTTTACAAGCGCACTCTTTCTTATTGCAATAGTAATTCTATTTCACTTTTTCTTGAATAAGAACGTCGTTGAATAACAATTCACTAGGGCATCGTACGGCAGGAATATTTGTATTTTTTGTAGTGCATTTTTCTTGCGGAATCATGTCATGCCAAGCAGATTCTCCTTGACACATGAGCGCACATTTTCCAGTGTCCCGAAAGCCCATGGTAAAACTTTTTACCAGCAAAGCAATTTGCGGCTCTGCTATGTGATTGATTTGAATTTCTTTACTGCTGTAGCCAATGTTTTCCACAAAAGAAACGATTTGCTCTCGCGTTGCAACATTAGATTCTCCAATAACTTCTTCCCATGCTTTTACACATTTTGAATCGCATTTTTTTTCATCTTTAATTAAGTCTAGAATTAAAGAAACTGAAATTTCTTCGTCATCGCGAAAAACAAGCAACCATTTGTCGTCTTTTTGCTTAACGGCAAACCCAGTTGGTTTTGCTGCTTCTACAGTTTTAGCACTCGCGTTGGAATTAAAATTTCGTTGTTTGCATCCAAAATTTTGAGTGCCAAGCGCCAATATCAAAAAAGTAGCAAAGTAACTTTGCTTCATTAAAAGCTCCTAGGTGTTATTTATGCGTGCCCACCTATCTTGCAGTTCAGAACAGCGAATTTGCAATTGAGATGTCAAAAATATTTTGGTGAAAAAACGGTACTGAAAATTCATTTTTTTGCTGATGTTAACACTTCAATATATTGACATATCAAGGTGAAAATGCAAAATTTTTAGACTCCCTTTTGCTCAGTCGAAGGGGCGAAATAAAAAATTCAGCGAGTGTTGAAAATATGAACGCGCCACAGCCTCTCAAAGATGAAAAATTAAATCTGCAACTTATTTTGCCTTTCGTAATTCCTGCATTTATCGATAAATTGGGCGGGTCTGGCATCAGTGCTGTTGGTCCATATTTAGTTACAATTCAAATGCCAGAAGCTCAATCATCTCTGATATTGGGAATAGGGCGAGGAGCAGCGGTTCTTGCCCCATTGGCACTGGGGGCGCTCTCCGAACGCGTCAAATTCAAATACATGGTGGTAGTATCGCTGTTTGTTTCTGCCATTTTTTTTGCGCTGTTACCTATTTCCACTTATTGGCCAGTTATTATGATGTGTGTTTTTATGACACAATTATCAATGGCGTCTGTAAAATTCAGCATTCGTGGGCTACTCTTTGAAAATCTTCCCACGCATTTACACATGCAGGGCATTGGCTGGCTTCGCCTGGCAACAAATACTGGTAGTACCTGCGCTTATGGCGTAGCTGCTCTTTTTGCCACAAGCTTTATCGCAGGTATTTTTTATTGGGATGCTGCGTCTTCGGTAGTCGCTGGTATTTTTATGATACTTTTGTTGCGCCGTAAAAATTCAGCCATGAAAGAAACAATCAGCTCATCACAAAACATGGCAGGCAACCCAGAAAACACACCAGAACCAATTGTTAATTTTGCAATGGCCGAACCAGAAACTAAGAAAAACAATTATTCAGACCCAAAAATCGAAAAAATATATCATAAAAATGCGGTATTTCACGTGGTTTTGTTTTCATTATTTAGCTTGCTTTGGTGCTTGGGTTACGACCTCTTTGACACGGGAGCTTCTGCTCGCTACGAGCGCCTGGCTCCTGGCAAAGGTTCATCGTTCTTTTATAGTCTCATGCTCATAAACACCATTATGTGCGCAGTTTTATCGGTAAAAGCCGGTAAATATATAAAAAAACCTTCTAAAATAATTCTAGCAGGAACAGTTCTGACAACTCTTGGCGCAATTCTTGGACTCACCAGTGGCTCCAATTTTTTAAAAATTCTTGGCATGACAATTTGGACACTGAGTGAAATTGGAACCCTATCTGTGCTATTGTTTTTAATCAATTTGTTCGCCAAACGCACTCAGCGTCCGGGATTCTGGGCAGGTTTTGGCTTCGCAGCAATTAATATGAGCAAACCAATATCAGGAATATTGGTATTTCCGCTTATCGTAAATTCAGACAGGCCATATCTTATTTTACTTACCCTAGCGATTCCCACATTTATTGCTGCACTATGTGTCAATCAAAATGCAAAAAAACACGAGATTTATTTGTAAATTTTGACTCAGAAAACTTCATATTCGGATTAAATCAAAAAGCATTTTCTAAGATTTGTGTTCACTTAGAGCTCACCACATCAGATTCCATTTCGAAATTTAAAATCGCAGGTATAACATGGCACTCGCCCTTTTTAACTTCTACATTTTCAATTTTTCTGTCTCTGTAGCCTTTGGCCACGACAGTAACAACATAAACACCAGCACGCTCCATGGCTCCTGTGTATGAAATATAATTTACCACTTGATCGTTGGGAAATGTGGGTAATGTAGCAGAAAATTCTTCACGCTCCTGCAACGTTTCAGTATATTTACCATCTGTGATTTTCACCACTGCTTTTGCCACAGGTTTCATTGAAACTTTATCTTTTAAATTCAAGGTCAAACCATATCTTGCTTCCTCCGTGCAAACTTTAAAATCGTCTTTGGGCCCAGGCAACGGCATTAATTTATCATCTTTTGCATCATCCTTAGCAGCCGGCAATGGCTCTGGCTGATCTATAATTGTTTTACCAGGTTTCGTAGGCGGGGATACGGGCCCCGAAATACTAGTTTTGGTTTTGTCTTTATCCTCTTGCGAAGAATCTAAAGATTTTTGTTCTGGTTTTTCCTGCGTATTAGCTGGCTTGGCATCGCCAGCTTGTATGTGAATTTTTCCGCAACTCATAAATGCAAAGCTTAGAACAAAAACCGAAATATTTTTAGATAGAATCATTTATAAACTCCGCAAAAATTTTTCTTTAGTGCCGTCAACGGGGGCCTTATTCTCTTATCGACAAAAGTAAAATAAAACTTTAATTTTTAGATATTTTTTTCACTATTCGTTTTATTTTAAAAGACTTACGAATTATATTTCTGTAATTCAAAAACTGAGATTTTCATTCCAAACATTGAGTCTCAAGCAAAACACTCAATTTTGTATTTAAATGCCACGCAACAGTTGACTTTACTGCGATTTTAGACGTTCCTTGGCGAAATTTTTTGACGTCTGTTTTTGCAGATAAATAATTTTCGAGATTCTTACGCCGCCATGAAAACTTTATAAAATTCCATTGCGCCTTTAAACAAGTAAACAACCCCAATCACCTGAATT
This sequence comes from Pseudomonadota bacterium, assembly GCA_043747645.1. Classification (GTDB taxonomy): domain Bacteria; phylum Bdellovibrionota_B; class Oligoflexia; order Silvanigrellales; family Silvanigrellaceae; genus JAYTOT01. Next base: position 7,958 of record JAYTOT010000136.1, read on the forward strand.
ATTCTCTGACTCCAGGTCTGAAACCACTCGTTGCTGGCGCGATTCAGCCATTTTCCGCCCATCCAAGTTCCAACGATGGCAATGGCACAAACAACAAAAGGCACATAAAAAGGCAAACTCACATCGTTGGTTGAATTCACGATTCCGCCATAATAAACCAATTTGAGAGCGTGGCCAAAAGTTTGCGTAATTGCTTTAGTACTGACTACTTCATGCCGCGAGAGCTTAGTACGCACGAAAAAAATATCGAGCACTGGCCCAGATACGCCACAACTCAGCTGCATTAAGTTAACAAGAATTGCACAAATGACTGCTTGAATTGGAGACTCAATATTAAGACTGAGTTTTCTCTTCAATAAAAGAGCGCCAAACGGCATTAATCCCATTAAAAGAAAAATAACCCACTTAGACGGAATAAATGAAAAGGCGCTCAAAAACGCTAGAGATATTGCAGCTCCAATAATATAGTAAGGAATAATTTTCCATTTGATGTATTTATAGTGTAATATTGCGCAAGATCCGTTGGCCGTAACCTGAGAAATTCCGTGTAAAATCATAGCCGCACTGCTTGGCAATAGCGAAGTCAGCACTCCCATAAGAATGATTCCACCACCCATTCCTAATACGCCAGACAACGCGCTGGTAACTGCTACAGCTAAAAATACAGAACTGATTTCAAAAATCATGACGCACTCCCTTAGCTCACCACCACATTGAGTGTCGACTTTTTTGATGTAGAATAAAAGAGAATAAGTGGAATACAATACATTCCAAAAAGGAATATATAAAATGCTGAGCTATATTGAAGCACTAGAGGCTCTTTCGCAATCCGGAACAATGGTTGAAGCGGCAACTTTGTTGCGAATTTCTCAATCAGCAATTTCAAAACGCATCGCAAGCCTCGAGGCACGGTTGGGAAAAAAACTGATTGAAAAAACAGGGCGACGCGTGCAACTCACTCCACACGCTTTGCATTTATTAACACAATTAAAACCTGTATTGAGCGAATTTCGAAGCATTTTAGGTGCCAAAATAAAATCTGACTCCGGCGTTATTTCATTGGGTGTTTCGGAGTCTATATTAAATTCTTGGGGGGCTGAGCTGTTGCATAAAATTTGCAAAGGGTGGCCCGAACTCAAACTCGAAGTGCACACTCACCGCAGCCCAGTGGTAGTCGATCGCGTTGCAGCTGGCGAATATCAACTTGGGTTAATCGCAGGAAATGCAGACAATTCTTCGTCACTACGAGCCATAGAATTACTCAGAGAGCCCATGGTTTTAATTCCAAAAAATCTGGGGCGCATTCCATCAAAATGGAACGGCGTTGGCATTATTACAATTGAATCTCGCTCCGGAACTTGGGGCGCCATAGAGCGTCGGTGCAACGATATGGGACTCATTGTAGAGCGACAATTGGAGTCATTTTTTGCTGTTGTGCAAATGAGCCGGGCCGGATTTGGCCATGGACTTGTTCCTTTGGGAGCGTGTACTGCCTTAGGAATTAATGAAAAATCTGTTCATATCTTTTCAGCCGCCAAGCTCAGCAGGCCCGTCTGCTTGGTGGCTCGCCCCAGCGTTTTAGCACAATCGACGCCAGCGAGATTTGTTGATGAATTGCAACTCAAAATTAAAGTTCTTGTTCAAGATTTTTCAAATTGAAATAGATTGAATTCGAAAAAAAAAACTAAATCACAGAATATTTCTGCACCAATTCGTCTATTTTCGCCCTATGACTTTTTTCCCACAATTCCAGTGTTTCAGAGTCATCTTTTGCAAGGCGCTCTTTTGCTTTTTGCAAAACACTTTCAAGAGTGTCGTAAGAAACAACCACAATTCCTTCTTCATCGGCTACAATTATATCGCTTGGCGATACTTTCACTCCACCGCAAATAACAACAGAATTATTGAGCTCACGATAGCATTTTTTAGCGCCCGGTATTGGCATCACGCCGCGACAAAACACCGGAAAACCCATGTTGCGAATTTCTGCCACATCACGAATAACGCCATCGAGAACAAACGCGGCAATTCCATTTTTTTGCGCGACTTTGCAAACATTACCACCTGCAAGTGCGAAATTAATATCTCCAGATTCAACAACTATCACAGAGCCTTTAGGAGCACGGTGTATGGCCGCATGGAGCATCAAATTGTCGCCCGGCTCACATTTCACAGTGAATGCAGGTCCTGAAATACGAGGCATTGGATTCCAAAGGGGCCTTATTCCCATATCCATTACGCGTTCGCGGCTGAGGACGTCGGCAATCAGAGTAGGAGAGTACCGTGCAAAATCAGCAACTTCAGACATAAATTTAAATTCTCCCATTTCGCAGAACGTGACTATTTAATGAATCAACTCATTATTTATGGCAGATCTGTTTATCTACTAGAAGTGAATAAATGGCATTTTATATATTCCAAAGTGGAATATACAACTCATTTACTAATCGAGAACTTCATTTTCTAAACCTGTCCACCTCAAACAGACATATTTGCTTTTTCCAACGCAATAGCACTAATGTGGAGTATCTTCCATAATAGCCGGCTAAATGAGGAATACATTCCCCAGAACGGTTAAGTTACCAAAAAATAACCGCTTTTAAGGGCGCTGAATTTATTTTGTTGTCTAGAGCCAAGGTAAGTAAAAAATTCGGCAATATAACATGTCTGCATTATCTTTCTTTTCTGGAACAAATTGGAATGAAATGATTTGTTTCAATTTTCCGAGGGAGTGCAAAGTTGAAAAGAGACGTCGTTAATGCATCTAAAAACCGTCTTATTGGGCTTGAAAATGCGCAAAAGAAAGCGCTCCTTCGTATTCAAAAATCGAGACACGTAGAGTCGCGTTTTGCAATATTTCGGCTGACATTTTCTGTTTTAATGCTTTCATTTTGCATTTATTTAGTCAAATCAGCTTCTCCACTGCAGGCAATTTTTATTTTTTGCTCATTTGCAATCACTTTTGCTTGTTGTTGGCAGGTGCACATTCGTTTGAATAAACGCTTGAGCCGTTGGGTCTGCTACGAAGCCTCTCTAAAAGCATCCATTGCAAGGCTCTCACGCGATTTTACGCAGCTCAAGTCGCTTGCCCTCTGTTTGGCATGAAAAAGTGAGCTGTGCAGACCTCAATTCCCATCCTTATGCCAATGACCTCGACATCGACACTTTGGTTTTTCTGTGGCTCAATTCTTGTGGCACTGTTCATGGTTCGAAAAAATTATTATCTGATCTTCTTTCAGCTGGCGTTCAGCCCGCGAGAAAAGAACAAGCGGCAATAAACGGCGAAAGAGTTCTGGCGCTTCAGAAAATGAGCCCGCTTTTAAGGCGGCTCGAAATGCTGCGTTTTAAAACTGATGGCTACCAAAATAGACTCAATACGCAAGACCTACAGCACCAAAATTTAAGTGCTGCCCCCGACAAATTCCAGAAACCAAATTTTGAGAAAGCGAAATACGCTCAACGAGAACTGCAGTTTCTCAGAGTATTTTGCAACGCCAGTATTTTTGTTTGGTTCTTAACAACTTGCACAATAATTTATTCTTTTCTGCAGGGTGCACAGTTTGTTACCTTAGCGGCTGTGGCTTCTGCGTCTGTACTGTTGCCTCTCATTGGAGTTTTCGCTTTCCAAAATATTTTGTCTCGGGCACAAATCACTGTAAGCCGTGCTGGCGTTTTGCGGGAATTCGTAAACATTGTTTTGCCGCTCAAAAACTTAAGTGTATTTAAAGAAATCAGCGTTTTAACAACTGATACACAAAGACAAATCAAAAATATGTCTTTAATTTTAGATCTCGTGACCATGAGGAGCAATCAGGTTTTTTGGTTTGTGGTGCATTTGTTTTTGCCATTCGAGTCGCTGCTGGGTCTGCTGCTCTGCTTTAAGCTCGCTGCAATGGAAAAAAATATTTCGCACTGGGAGACTGAGGTCGCAAAACTTGATGCCTTAGCCGCACTTGCGCGTGCTGCGCTTGATGATTGTTCACTCAAAATATTTCCCACTGTCGCCAAATCACTTTCAATTGAAGCAGAAGCCCTAGGCCACCCCCTCATTCCCGCACATTTGAGAATTTGCAATAACGTAACATTCACTGAAAACTCGCCTATAATGCTTCTCACGGGTAGCAACATGGCAGGTAAAAGCACATTTTTAAGAGCCATTGGCCTCAATATTGTGCTCTATAATATTTGTGGTTTGGCCTGCGCCCAGCAATTTACTTGCGGCATTAATCATGTTTTATGTGCCATTCGCATTCAAGATTCGCTGTCGTCAGGTTCAAGTTACTTTCTGGCAGAAGTAAATCGCATTGCAGAAATTCTTAAAAAAGTAGCCCAGAGCCCCGCATGGAGTTGTATTTTTTTGGTCGATGAAATTTTTAAAGGGACAAACAATGAAGAACGATTTATTGGATCGTGGAGTGTTATAGAATCGCTGGCATCGCCCAGTGCATTCGGAATTGTCTCGACTCACGACCTCGCGCTTCATGCCTTGGAGCAAAAAACGAATCGAATTGTCAATGCTCATTTTGGTGAAGAATACACCGATGGCAAAATATTTTTTAGCTATATTTTAAAAACTGGACCGTGCAGAACAACCAACGCACTTTATCTTATGGCCAGCCGTGGTTTGCCTATAGATACGAATCAAATAGTGCCCCGGTAATTTTTGAGAGGGTTAATTCATGCACCAACGAAAAGAATTTTATTTAGGTGACATTTTCATTCAGCATTTGACGTCAGAAGTGAAGCAAATAGACCGCGAGAAAAACGCACTCATTTACTTTCATGGTTTTCCTGGTCCTGTGCCTGGAAATCCCAATAAGCCCATTGCAAACTTACTACGCGAAGCAAATATTGAACTCAATATTGACGTCATTTCGCCTTTTTATCGAGGAATTTCTGAAAGCAAAGGCAAGTATCACTTTTCCGGTTCGCTCGCCGATGGAATGAG
>JAYTOT010000137.1:0-8743 GCA_043747645.1 Pseudomonadota bacterium
TGTTTTTACCAGATTCCTCAAAGCAATTATCAAAATTCTCCATGGCGCGCACGTGAGCCATAGCTAAATCCCAAACATGAATATAATCTCTCATTCCTGAGCCATCGCGAGTCGGCCAGTCAGTGCCGGTAATACAAAATTCCTTTTGTTTTTTCATGGCGGTATCAACAAGTTTTCCAACAACATGCGAAGGCTCTTTAACGTGAATTCCTGTGCGCATTCTTGGGTCTGCACCAATGGGGTTAAAGTAACGGAGAGAAACGCCCTTCATATTGTAAGCATTGCAAAAATCTTCAAGAATAGATTCCATCATAAATTTCGTGCGTGCATAGGGGCTGCATGGTTTAAGTGGCGATAATTCCGTGACCATAAAATCAGAAGTCACATCGTAAATCGACGCGCTCGAACTAAATACAATGTTTGTTTTTCCAAATTTTCTCAGTATTTCAAAAAATTCCAGAGATTTTGAGACATTTTCTCTGTAATATTCTCCGGGATTTGACATGGATTCTGGAACTACAATGAGGGCTGCACAGTGTATAATGTGCGTAATATCGTTATGGTCAGCAAATATTTTTTCTATAATTTCAGAGTCTGCAATATCGCCTTTGTAAAAAGTCTGCAATTTTGCAAATTCCGGACGCCCGGTAATTAAGGAATCGAGTATCACCGAGGTGTGCCCATTGTCCCTCAGTACAGAACATATAGTGCTTCCAATGTAACCTGCTCCACCCGTAACTAAGACTTTCATCATGACTCCCACAATTAAAGAAGATGCAACACTCCAAAAGCCGTGATACTGGAGATTGGCAACGGTATTATACCGTCAATGGACTTGGTTAAAAAGCGGCGATGCCAAAAGAGGTCGTGATGTTTCAAGATTATGTACTTTATGCAAGTGATGTAGAAGTACGCTACGCCTATCGTTTGGTGCATTTGAGTGGATTGGCAGAGCATGCTCGAAATCTTCATAAATTGAGCGCGCCTAAAGCTATTCCACTTGCAGAAGCTCTTTTGGGAAGCATATTATTAGCTTCAATATTAGAAGAAGAAGAACGCATCAATTTGCGGTTTCAGGCAGGTGGCGAATTTACAGTAGCGGCCGAAACCACGCGTCTTGCCGAAACTCGCGGCTACATCGAATTTGCGCCCGAGTCTTCTCTTGCTGAGATTTTGGACGATGAATCTCGCATCAAAGGTCATTTTGCCGTGCGGTCTTTGCGTTCTCAGCCTGGCGTAAATCATCTCTTTGAAGGCCATACAGTTTCTCCGTTTGCAACGCTCGAAGGTGCTTTAAACGACCATTTACAACAAAGTTTTCAAATGAAAACTAAGGCTCGCACTCATGTGTGGGTTGGCGAAGACGGCAAGTTACGCGCCTATGGTGTTATTTATTTAGAGTTGCCTCAATTGGAGACGGGAGTCGCTCATCGATTGTGGGAACACGTCGAACAATTGCCAAACTTTAAATCTTTGATTGTGGCAAACGACGACCCAGATAGGCTGGTTCAGTCGCTCATTCCAGATCTCACTCGCCCTGTTCGCAGTTTAAATCCAGTCTGGGGCTGTGCATGTTCGACTGAAAGCGTCGAGGCAATGTTGTTAAAATTGGCCCCTGAAGAATTGCAAAGCATGATTGATGACTCCGAACCTGCCGACGTACGATGCCATTATTGCAATTTTAATTACTTAATTAACCTCGATCGCATGCGAGAATTAAGTTTGATTTCTGGTCCCAGACATTTTGGACATAAAAATTAAATGGGGTTTTTATTTCCTAATACATTGCTTGAAGCTAGTTTTTTGCGGCGGTATAAACGTTTTTTTATTGATGCTCAAATGCCCGATGGCTCTACGGTAGTAGCGCATTGTGCCAATAGCGGAAGTATGAAAAGTTGTCTTGAAACTGCAGTTCCTGTTTACCTTTTGCCGTCAGATAATCCAAAAAGAAAACTGGCATTTGGATTAGAATTAATGCGATTTTTCGATGGTTTGGCATGCCTGAACACGCAAAGGGCAAATCAATTTGTGGGTGAACTTTTTAATTCATATGCACATCTTAAAAATAAAAGATTGAAAATTACAAATAATAAACCTGAAAACACCAAAATTATTGGCGATTTTATAGGGGCAAATCTATTTAAGTCTGATTTTGCGGAATGCGATTTCTTTCAGTCCGAAGCAGCATTCCACGAAAAAACCCGGTTCGATTTTTTGCTTGAAAAATCAGATAGTGCCACAAAAACTTGGGTCGAAATTAAAAGCGTGAGCTTAAGAGAAAACGATACCGAAATTGGATTTCCAGATTCTGTCACAGAACGGGGCCAAAAACATCTTGTCGATTTAATGTCCGCTATTGAGCAAGGACACAAGGCCTTTTTGTTTTATGTTGTCATGAGAGGCAGTGACATAAATGCTGAAATTTTAGCAAAGCAATTTAAAGTCGCAAGCCACATCGATAAACAGTATGGTTTTCTTTTCGAAAAAGCGATTCAATCTGGTGTGAATATTCGCATCTTAATTCCAAAAATAACCCCCGAGGGAATATTCCTCAGGGGTTATTTTAAGTTCAATTCAATCTAAATTGCCCTCTTAGAGGCAATTCTAATTAAAATTAATAACGATAATTATCAGGCTTGTAAGGGCCATCAGGACTAATACTGAGGTATTCAGCCTGCTTAGAACTGAGCTTGGTCAAATTGAGGCTCAATTTCTCCAAGTGTAAACGAGCCACTTCTTCGTCTAAATGCTTAGGCAATACATGCACGCCGAGTGGGTATTTACTCAAGTTAGTCCAAAGTTCAATTTGTGCAAGTACTTGGTTTGTAAAGCTTGTGCTCATAACAAATGAAGGGTGGCCATTGGCACAACCTAAATTCACTAAGCGGCCTTCAGCCAATAAAATAATTTCTTTTCCATCAGGAAAGCGATATTTATCAACCTGAGGCTTAATGTTAATTTGCTTAATGCCTTTGAAAGCTTTGAGCCCAGCAACATCAATTTCAACGTCAAAGTGACCAATATTGCAAACAATAGCTTGGTCTCGCATCTTTTCCATATGCTTAATGTTGATGATATCGCAGCATCCCGTTGCAGTTACGAAAATATGGGCATCGCCGACAACTTCTTCCATTGTCTTAACGTCAAAACCTTCCATCGCTGCTTGCAAAGCATTAATGGGGTCAATTTCAGTCACAACAACCCGGGCACCTAGTGCACGCATAGAGCGAGCACAGCCTTTGCCCACATCGCCATATCCGGCAACAAGAACAGTCTTGCCTGCAATCATGATGTCCGTAGCGCGCTTAATACCATCAGGAAGCGACTCGCGGCAGCCATAAAGGTTGTCAAATTTACTTTTTGTCACAGAGTCGTTCACATTAATGACGGGAATTTTTAATTCATTTCGCTTCATCATTTGGACCATGTGATGCACGCCCGTAGTGGTTTCTTCACTCACACCTTTAATGTCTTTTAGCATTGCAGGATGTTTTTTATGAACGTGAACGGTCATGTCGCCGCCGTCGTCCAGCAATAAATTGGGGCCTTTGTCGCCAAACTGAAGAGTTTTTTCAATGCACCACCAGTATTCTTCTTCAGTTTCAGCTTTCCATGCAAACACGGGAACGCCTGTTTTTGCAATTGCTGCAGCTGCAGTGTCTTGAGTTGAAAAAATATTGCAGCTCGACCAGCGTACTTCTGCGCCCAGGGCAGTCAATGTCTCAATCAATACTGCTGTTTGTGTGGTCATGTGAAGGCAGCCGGCAATACGCGCGCCCTTCAATGGCTTTGAAGCACCGTACTTTTCGCGCAATGACATGAGGCCCGGCATATCTTTTTCTGCTACTTCAATGTCGCGACGGCCTTGTTCAGCGAGCGCAATGTCTTTGACTTTGTAATCCATAAAAAAACTCCTTAGTAAACTACCACTCACGTCCGATATTTCTAGCGCCAGTTATCATATCCCATCGGCACCATTCGCACAATCGTTCAACTCTATTAGTGACTCCGACACACCAATAGAGTTGAATTTGTTTTTTGCAAATTCTAGTACTTCTTGCGGCTTGAACCTTACAGATGGACTTTTGGCGTCTGTGTAGCAATTTTTTTGTAAGCATATAAATTTAAACGGACAAAAAATACCAACAATTTTTACTTGAAAGGCAAGGGTGACTAGTGTCAGAAGGGCACCAAGAGATTTCAAAAATCCAAGTCGTTTCAAGAATTAAATCAATTGACGGACTAAGGGGTTTGGCCATTGTTTTAGTGGTTGGGTTTCACACCTATGCGAGGTGGCCAAGCCACATTCCCTGGGTGACTCTGTATAAAGATGTGTCTACTTTCAAATACGGATTTTTAGGTGTGGAATTGTTTTTTCTCATTTCAGGTTTTGTCATTTATAGAACCTTACAAAAATGCACATCATTTAAGGAATTCCTTTTAAGAAGATGGTTAAGGCTGTTCCCAGCCATGTTTGTAGCCTCTTTTTTAATCTATATTTCTTCATTTTATCTCACAGAACGTCCTGGCGGCCCCATCAAATTTTTGGATATGATTTCTGGGCTATTATTTATTGAAGATGATATTTTAAATAAAATCCAAACATTCCATGAAATAAAGACAATAGAAGGAGCTTTTTGGTCTCTCTTCGTGGAAATTAAATTCTACCTAGTATTTGGTGCGCTCTATTTCTATAAACCAAGTAAAGCCTTTCTGAATTTGGTACTTATTTTTCTCGCATATTTTTTATGTTCTGTCTTGTTTAAATATTACTCAAACCAATTTCCCCAAAAAATAAACGAAACATTCTCTGCCATTTTTTCTCTCCGATACATTGGCTGGTTTTGTGTCGGAGCTGCTCAGTATATGGCTTATTCAACGCAAAAGAGAATCTACAAATATGCCTCATTTTTGCTAATGCTTCCTACGTCGTGGATGATGAGCGGCAACAATATTTCTCTTTTTCTGGCTTGTTGGATTGTGTTTATAATATTCTATCTCGCCATCAATAATAAAATAGTGTCTTATTTATTTAGTTCCAAAAATGCGGTGTTTATTGGCTTTATAAGTTATCCACTCTATCTTATACATGAAAATGCTTTAGTCGCGCTTACTATTAAATCCAGAAATTTCTTTTCATTTCTTCCTGATTTTTACAAGCCACTGCCTGTCATTATCGTAATTTCTACTCTGGCGTATTTAATTGCAAAATTTGCCGAGCCTAAAATTAGGGCCTTTATCGAAAATTTGTTTGGTCCTAAAAAAAATACATTGTCGATCAAGTCTGACAATGCCTAAAATATATAATCTATTCCTCCGTTTCTATTCCCACTCGATGGTTGCGGGAGGTTTGGAGCTAATGTCATAAACAACCCGATTTATTCCCCTGACTTCATTTATAATTCGCCCAGCAACCTTTGCCAAAAATTCATGCGGCAACCGCGACCAATCAGCCGTCATACCGTCCGAAGCTTCTACGCATCTCAAGGCAGCTACATTTTCGTAAGTTCTGCCGTCGCCCATTACTCCCACCGATTTTACCGGCAAGAGTACCACAAACGCTTGCCACACTTGGTCATAAAGACCGCTGGCACGCAACGACTCTATTAAAATTGCATCCGCTTGGCGTAAAATATTGAGCCTCTCGTCCGAAACTTCTCCTAATACTCGAATTGCCAAGCCTGGCCCGGGAAAAGGATGTCTGCCTAATAAATCTGAGCCAATGCCTATCTCTTTTCCTAATTTCCTAACTTCGTCTTTAAAGAGTTCCCGCAGGGGTTCAATGAGTTTAAAGTTCATTTTTTCTGGCAATCCACCAACGTTGTGGTGGCTTTTTATAGTAACAGATGAACCATGTATCGAAACGGATTCTATGACATCTGTATATAATGTTCCTTGCACTAAAAATTTAGCATTTGAAATCTTTTTGGCTTCAGCTTCAAACACTTCAATAAAAAGCCTTCCAATAATTTTTCGCTTTTCTTCTGGGTCCGAAACTCCCTTCAAATTCGACAAAAACAATTCTGAAGCATCCACTCCTTTTATATTTAAATGAAATTCTTGTTCAAATCTCCTTAATACTTGTGCAAATTCACCTTGCCGCAACAAACCATTGTCTATAAAAATACAATGCAGCCGGTCTCCAACTGCTTTATGTGTCAACATGGCGGCCACAGTTGAGTCAACTCCGCCACTTAAAGCACAAATAATTTTGGTGTCAGTGCCAAATTCATTTGCTCTCTTTTCGATATCTTTTATTATATTTATAACTTGATCGTTCATATTCCATGTCGGCTTACAAGCGCAGATATCAAACACGAAAGACTTAATCAACTCTTTGCCGCATTTCGTGTGTTCTACTTCCGGATGAAACTGCAATCCATAAATGGGTAGTGTTTTATGAAAAAACGAGGCAATTGCCCCGTTTGAAGTTTTACAGTCTGCAACAAGTTGAGGAGCAATTTCTGTAATTTCGTCGCCATGACTCATCCAAACTTCGTTGCTTAGTTTTTTTGAATTTAATGTTTTTGCCAAAAATGCCCTGGCATCATCTGTCACAATATTAAGTGTCTCAAAACCGTATTCACGCACTGCTGCTGCTTCTACTTTGCCACCAAGTAGAACATTTAGGAGTTGCAGTCCGTAGCAAATTCCCAGAAAAGGTACTTTCAATTCTAAAATTTCTGCGTTCAAATTAGGCGCGCCAGAGTCATAAACACTGTGCGGCCCGCCAGAAAAAACTATTCCTTCTAAATTTCCCTTTTTTTTGAGCGCTCTTGCTCTTTCTAAACCCCGAGAAAATGCGACGATTTCAGACAATACTCCGCATTCTCTAATTCTTCGAGCAACTAGTTGAGTAAATTGAGATCCAAAGTCAATGACTAAAATCATATTTATTATCTCCAGAAATCAATTAAACTCAAATATTTCTCATTGAATAATTAGGTGCTTCCTCGGTGATTAGAACATCATGCACATGGCTCTCTCTGAGTCCAGCATTAGTAATTTGCACAAATTGAGCATTTTCCGAAAGGTCCCCCAAGGTTTTCGCACCAGAATAGCCCATGCCGGCTCGCAAACCACCGGTCAATTGGTGAATGACGTCGGCAGTATTTCCTTTGAAGGGAACCTGCCCTTCAATTCCCTCCGGAACAAGCTTATTATCTGCCTGTTGAGTCTGAAAATAGCGGTCTTTTGAGCCTTGTTTCATGGCACCTAGTGAACCCATGCCTCGGTATTTCTTGTAAACTTTCCCTTGGTAACTCACCCTGTCTCCGGGCGACTCTTCGGTGCCAGCCAAAAGACTTCCAAGCATTACAGTATGCGCTCCTGCTGCAAGAGCTTTAACAATATCGCCGCTGTATTTAATTCCGCCATCAGCAATAATTTTCACGGGAGTGTTTTTAAGGGCATCGGCCACATCCATTACTGCCGTCAATTGTGGCGAGCCTATACCTGCGACTATGCGTGTTGTGCAAATTGAGCCTGGCCCAATTCCCACCTTAACGGCGTCGGCGCCAGCGTTTGCCAATGCAAGCGCAGCTTCTGCTGTGGCTATATTTCCAGCAACTAATGCAATTCTGTCGCCGTAAGTTTTCTTAATTAATTTTGTAGCTTCAATGACACCTTTGCTATGGCCATGGGCCGTATCGATAACTAAAACGTCCACCCCTGCAGCGATGAGTGCAGGAATGCGCTCTTCTACATCAGAGCTGCTCACTCCAGATGCTGCAGCAACTAGCAATCTGCCTTTTTCGTCTTTTACCGCATTTGGAAATTTCTCGGCGTTTTCGAGGTCTCGTCGAGTGATCAGGCCCACAAGTCGATTCTCGTCGTCCACAAACGGTATTTTTTCTATGCGGTGCATGTGTAGTAAATGTTTGGCTTTTTCAAAAAGTTCCGCCGCAATTTGTCCGTTTGCTTCATTTCGAGTCATAACCACAAGTCTAGCGCGTGGGGTCATCAATTCTGCGACGGATTTTGTTCCGAGTGTTTCAAATCGAACGTCGCGACTCGTAATGATTCCCACTAATTTGCCATCGTCAACCACAGGCAGGCCCGAAATACTCCGGTCTCTCATAATTGCCCACACTTTACTGATGTCATCGCAGGAATTAACAGTAAGAGGTTGGGAAATTATCCCAGATTCCGAACGCTTAACTTTCTGAACTTCTAATGCTTGGAGTTCTGGAGTCAGATTTTTATGAATGACTCCAATTCCTCCAAGTCTGGCCATAGCTTCGGCCATATGGTGTTCGGTCACGGAGTCCATTGCGGCTGATATTAAAGGAACATTTAACTTTATTTTACTAGATAAATAGGTCTCAATAGAAACCATATGTGGGAGCACATCGGAGTACCTGGGCAACAAAAGCACGTCGTCAAAGGTTAAACCAGTTTTCAAGATGCGAGAGGATGAGGTGCTCAACGGAGGCATAGCGAACTTGATCGATTCCATGTTCGGAAACCCTTTCTTATCAGACAAAGGCACCCTGCCTTTGCGGGCTTCTACCAAAGCGCAGAGGGCTTTGCCACTTTCTGCCCTAGTTACAGACGATATCATCGAAAATAAAAATCTTTTGAATTCCTTGTTGACAGTCAGAATTCCCTTTGCTAGCTAGTCGGACCTCGCTGAGAGGTGAGAAAAGATTTTTGAAAATCAAAGAGAGAAAAAGCAGAGTGCGGGTTTTACCGAACAAAGGTCTGCTTAGTGATGGGGTTAAACCTGTTCTAAGCAATCTTG
>JAYTOT010000138.1:0-9984 GCA_043747645.1 Pseudomonadota bacterium
GCGCGGCTCGCTAATCTCGTTTATCATTGCCTTACTCCTCAATGCAAAGTCAAAATTATTCTTTGACCGATTTATGAAAAGCTAGCAACTAGGTTTGGGGCTAGACCCGAATTGTTCCTGCTAGAAGCATAACTGCAGCATTTCAAACCCGAAAGGCCGCCGCAAATGAACAAGCCAGACCAAGCTTTAAATAAAGATTTTTTCTCACTCTGGCAAGGCCAACTGGTGAGCCAAATAGGCACACACCTTTTTAACGTTGCAAGAATATACTATCTTACCGAGGTGCTTAAATCTGGAATTTTAGTGGGCTCGCTACTGGCTTGTTGTGTTTTTGCAACTCTTTTAATAAGCCCCTTTGCTGGCGTGATTGTCGATCGATCTAGCCGCAGACAAATATTAATTAAAAGCGATATTTTTTCGGGAATAGTCTCTATTATTTTGGCGACTGTTGCATTTTCTGCCAAAAACAACAACGCCATTGCGGGTGTACTTTTTATAAGTTCAATTTCTATTAGCGTAAGCAACTCTTTTTTTAATAGCGCAGCATTTGCATTTATTCCCAAGATTGTCCCAGAAAACCAACTCCGCAAAGCAAATTCACTTTTTAGTGCGTCAAGCCAAGTGGCCCAAATATTCGGCCAGGGACTGGGAGGGCTCCTTTATGGATTACTAGGCGCTCCAGTGCTATTTTTTATGAACGGTGTTTCGTTTTTAATATCGGGGTTACTTGAATTCTTTATAAAAAAAGATGCGCCTCCTATAAACTCAAATTCAAACTCCAAAAAATCCACCAAGAAAGAACTTGGTTTTGCATTAAAATATATGTTTTATGAGCCAGGACTGAAAGAATGTCTCTTATTTTTAACATGCCTGAATTTTGCATTTGTGCCATTGTTTGTCATTATTCCATTTTTCACGCAAAAAATTCTCAATGGCGGCGCACAAACCTACGGTTATTTTATAGGTGCATTAAGTTCAGGAACGTTGCTTGGAATGCTCGCGGTTGCTAAAATATCGGGCCATAAAAAATCACTTCCTCTATTCACATATTTTACATTAGCGCTCCTTCCCTTAAGTTATTTTATGCTTTATTTAGCACTGCATTTTTTACAACTAATTGGAGCATTTTTAATTTTAGGATTCTGCAACTCAACCCTCTCAACCCTTGCCACAACTGCAATTCAAAAAAACACTGCAGATTTACACCGTGGAAAAATTGGCGCATTAATGTCGACCATTTCAAATATTTTTGGGCCTGCGGCATTTTTATTGTCAGGCATTACTGTAGATGCCAGTGGCTCACAACTACAGTCTGTTTTTGTGATATTGGGAGGTTTTTTAACTTTGATTACTTTTATTTTAATTGCACAATCACGTGTTTTTATAAATGCGATGGCCGGCTACAAGTAACCTGTAAGTATGCATTTATGTGGTTTGTAAAAAACACAAAATCGAATCATTTCTGCCGCCACTCAAAATTGACATAGAGCTGCAAAACCGAAGGCAACAATTCATAGTGTAAGCCGGCAATCAATCTGTTTGAGGCAGCATGAGTCCAACTTTCAGACCCATCAGAAATAGACTGCTAATAGGCATTTTGCTTACAAGCTCCGTAGTGACGTCTATTGTCATTTTGGCTTCCTTTTACTTAGATTATTCAAATGAAAAAGACATTCTAGATTTAGTTTTTTTGCAAATTGAAAATGGAAACGTGAGCCCACTCGGAACAGCAATTTGGAACTTTAACGAAGACCAAATCAAAAGCCAACTTGAGGGCATTATCAAAATAAGCGACATAGTAAAAGTAGCCGTAGAAGACGACAAAGGTAAAACGCTGTACGAGACAAATAAATCTGGCACAGACCAAACGTTAAACTTAGAGCGAAAATTCAATATTTCATTTGAATTTCAGAACGAATTAAAAAACGTCGGAGTTCTTAAGGTAACAGCCACCCGCTCCAATATGTTTCAGCGCTTGCGCACGAAGCTCTTATATTTCGCATTTTCTCAAATTGGAAAAACACTTCTTATTTCTTTTATCATTAGTATTATTATTAAAAAACTTGTTGCAAATAATATTTTCCGAATGAAAGTATTTTTTGAAAACTATAATCCTGCGAGCTTAGATTCTGAAGAAAGAAGCTTAAAATTAAAGCTACGCGGAAAATACATCGATGAATTTGATATATTAGCGCAAAAAATCACTGAAATGAGCCTCGAAAACATGGTTCATCTCACCGAATCTAAGCGGAAACTTATTGAAGATGCAGATTTGAATGCAGCTACTCTAGTTCAACAAGCACTATTTCCTGATATTACAGTATTGCCAGGTTTTAACATTCAAACCAGCTACAAACCCGCTTCAAAAGCCGGCGGCGATTGGTACCTTTTTCATTTCGATGAGGTGCACCAAATGGCCCATTTTTACATTGGTGACGTTACGGGGCATGGATTTCCAGCTGCTCTAGTGACCGGAGTTGCTTCGGGAGCTATTTTTGCACTCAGACAAAATTTGAGTAAAATTACTGGCTCAGATATAGAACTAAATATGGATAAACAACTTGAATTTTTGGCCAATGAACTCAATACAATAATTCTGCGCGTCGGAAAAGGCCAATACGGCATGACCATGCTTTTGCTTACCATATCTGTTCAAACAGGAAAAGTTTGGGTTTTGAATGCTGGGCATTGCCTTCCGTTCTTAATCCAAAGCGGTGAAAAAAAGGTTACATCTTTGCCAGGAAACGGCCCGCGGATTGGATTTAAAGAACCAGTAAATTTTAAAGTCAAAAACTTTCAATTGCAGCCAAACGACGGAATTTTTATGTACACAGATGGTCTTTTCGAAAATGCATCCCAAGATTCTGAGTCCAATCTCGTTAGAGAAGTTAAAAAAATATTTTCTAATGGATTAACTGACAATTTTAATGGAACCCATGATTCAGTTGTTGAACTCGCAAAAAAATATTGGACTAACGGCTCCTCGCAGGACGATGCCGCGACTCTTCTGGTGCGATGGGAAGGACCACTGCAACCCTATGTCACAAATTTGTCTTGAAAACCATCCTCAAATATCAAATTTCAAACTATTGTTTTAAATTGCTACTTACACAGATTTTCAAAGACCTTTTTGTTACCTAACTAATAACACCTGCACCGGGAGATTTGCACTATGAGAATTCAGTTATCGAAAATTCTGGCCTTCGCATTGTCAGCCTCGCCTTTATTTGCTTTTGCCGAAACCATAAGAGGCGTTGGCAACATTTGGTGCCCATGGATGATGGAAGACGATAAAAAAAATGCAATAGGCGCTGGAGTGGATATTTTTAAGGAGCTCGCAAAACGCGCTGGTGTTGAAGCTACAGTAAACATTTTCCCACAAATTCGGCGCGATAAGATGTTTGAAACGAATGAACTTGATGCAGAAGTGGGAGTGTCTGAAGAGTGGAGAGGCTACCAAAAAGACATTTCTGTTTACACAGTTCCATTTTTTGATACTGTAAATGTCGTCTTAGTTCGTGCCAAAGATGGCGTTACAGCAGATTCTTCTGATGGATTCAAAGGCAAAACAATTGGCGGAAATATTGGCTACTTTTACACTGACGGATTTCAGCAAGGCTTTGAAAAGGGTTTAATGAAACGCCAAGACGTTGCAGAAGGCGGCGCGTTAATGAAAATGCTTGAGTCTAAACGTGTCGACGGTATTATTATGGACCGCTCTGAAAGCAAATATTGGCTTCGCAAATTAAATTTAAATCCTAAAGATTACAAAGAAGGATTTGTATTTAAAACTGTCACTCACCTTTCTATGCGCTTTCACAAGAATAAAAAAGAACTGCTTCCAAAATTCAATAAAGCCATTGAAGACATGAAGAAAAACGGCGAAATTACAAAGATTATCGACAAATATACAATGTAATTTTTTGAAATCGTCTAATCACTGAATCAATTTTATTCAATTTGTTCCAAATTTGATTTTTCCTTCCTTCATTATTCTGTGTTTTAAAAAAATTTTTCAAATAAATGGCGGCCTTCGCCAATAAACACAGCGTTCAAATGTCCCTTCAAAAAATTTGACTCCACATTTTTGTTCATTACCATGCACTGGGCACAAGAAGGTTTTATTACTTTTGATGCACTAGGCTTAATGAGCGTTAAAACTGTTTAAAAACATGATTTACTTTTATTCTATTCTTAAAATTTTTTTGTTAACCAAGGAGAATCTATGTCACGATCTGGTTTGTTTCGTGCGGTCAAAAAGTTTGTTACTTTAGCTACTCAAGCTCAAAATCAAGATGCGCCATTGCAGGAATTTCTGGAAACTTCGCAACAGCATGCCAAAGACTGGTCGCGCCGTAATTTTTTGGCCAGCACAGCCACAGTCGGCGGATTGTGTGCACTTTCGCAATTCTACACTGAGGCATTTGGCGATTCTAAAAAAACAATCACAAAATACGGCAGGGTGGCTATTATTGGCGCAGGATATGGTGGTTTAGCTGCTGCATATTCTTTAGCAAAAGCAGGAATAAAATGCGACCTTTATGAGGCTAGCCCTCAGCATTTAGGCGGCCGGGTAATGACTGCCTCTTGGCCAAAAAGCGATGGTCTTTTCTGCGAAATGGGTGCTGAATTGGTAGACACTGGCCATGATAGTCTTATTGAATTATGCAAAGAGCTCCACGTTGAATTAGAAACTTTTGCCACTGCCGATGCAGGACTGGTACCAGAAATGTATTTTTTATGTGGACAATTGCGCACCGAAAAAGAAGTTATTGAAGCCTTTGCGCCACTGGATCAAGTCATAGCAAAAGATGCACTGACTATGACTATCAATGGCGTTTTAACTGCACCCGCATTTGACAACACAATTGGCGCTGAGGCACTCGATAAAACCAATCTAGAAACCTATTTGCAAGCACAAAAAGGTCACGCAGAGCCTTGGATTATTGACCTCATTCGCAATGCCTATGCCGAAGAATATGGCCTGCCCTGCGCTGAACAATCTGCACTCAATTGAATTTTGCTTATTACTACCGACACAAATAAGGGCTTTAAAATATATGGCAAGAGTGACGAAGCAATGCGCATAAAAGGCGGTGGCGGCACTTTAGTTTCAGCAATAATGAAGAAAATAGCGAACAAAGTAACAATTTATCAAGGACACCCACTAGTAGAAATTTCTGACACGGGAAATAGCTTTAATTTGACCTTCAATAAGCAAGGTGGAGCGGTAAAAATTAAGGCTGACCGTGTTATTATGGCCATGCCTTTTTCAGTGTTACGCGACGTTAAAGGCATTTTAGAATTGAACTTATTGCAACAAAAGAAATGGGCAATTCAGGAACAGGGATACGGTGCAAATTCAACACTCATGCTAGGCTTTAATAATAAATTCTGGCGCGAACAGCAAACAACTAAGACTCCCGCTTCTACCGGAAGCTTGTTTACGGATTTTGCAGCAGAAGAGTTTTGGGATACCACTCGACTTCAACATGGACCAGAAGGCATATTGACTCATTATCAGGGCGCAGACCGCGACAATGTTCCTACAAAAGACAGAATTACTAATGCTATAAAACATATTTCTGGAGTGTGGCCCCAAGCCCAGTCGAAATTTAATGGCAAACATATTTTTAAGCAGTGGCAATTTGATGCTTTTGCAAAAGGCTCTTATTCGTGCCCAAAACCTGGCGACTACACCCGTTTTTGTGGTGCACAAGGCCTTGCAGAGCTCAATAATCGATTATTATTTGGAGGTGAACATTGCAGTGGCAATTCTAGTGGCTACATGAACGGCGCAATAGAAACAGGACTTTCTATTGTTCAACAGCTCACTGGAGCAAAATAAAATAATTATAAAATAAAAAAAATTGCCAGGCCAGGAGTGGCACGCATGAATAGTGTTAAGCAGGTGTGCCTATTTTCTGCGCCACGGAATCATGAGCGTGCGTCGAGAGTAGAAACTCGATTGGGATGAGCCGCTGGATGGAATGGCGATATCATACCAATCCTTACAAATGCAAATCTCTAAGCGAATGGCATTGGGGTGTGGGGGAGGGTGGCTTGATGCTAGAAATTGACAAATCTTGTAATCGCAAAAACATTGCCGGTGATGACGGAAGTTTTTCACATACTACTTTGGCAGGATTTGAATCAATACATATGGATTTTTTCGGCTTTAACTTTCCTCGTCAAAAGATCAACTCATTGTCAGCTGTCAACATTAGTGTATCTATCTAATATTGACTATCCTTGGTTTACAATGTTAGCCCTTCAAGTTCGGCAAAGGATTGCCGATTCAGATTACCAAGGAGGGCCAGATGGGTCGTGATGCCAGACAGCATAAGCAATTTGCTCGGCAAGCGCTTATGGACGAAATCTGCCGTTGCTTAGAGGCCGGTAGATACCAGTCTACGCCCCATGCTTGGAAGCGAATGATTGAACGCCAGTTAACTCTTCCGGGTATCGTTTATGTTTTGAAACATGGGAGACATGCGCCAAAACATGATGAGTTTAAAGACGGTGAGTGGCGGTATGCAGTGGCAGGCAAAGACTTGGATGGAGTAAAATTGCGTATTGCGGTCCGATTTGACAATGATGGATGCATGATTGTGACAGTAATAAACTTAGATATTGAGGGATGAGGATAGACTTATGAAGACCGAAAAAAAGATTCTTCGATATGAAGGCCTTGGATTTCCGGTCAACTTGATCGGATTTCCAACAAAAAAGATCGATGACGCTGAAGTTCCTGATTACAACATGAATGATTTGATGAGACTCGCTTTTGAAGCGTTAATTATTAAAAAAAGCCGATTGACAGGCGCTGAGCTAAAATTTGTCAGAAATTATCTTGGTGAAACACAAGCAGAACTCGCAAGAAATGTGAATGCTCAGCACCATTCGTCTGTTTGTGGTTGGGAAAAAAAATGGTCTATGCCGACTGGTATGGACACAAATACTGAAGTGGTGTTGAGATTGTATATGTTGCTTCATACGAAGAGCAAATTAAAAAAGATTTACGACGCGACTTGGATGAAACTCAACGGGATTATTTTCGACGCTCTAGCTTCATTGAATGGCGAGCCTGAGGCACTTTCTCTTGAATATAAAGAGGCAGCATAAAGGGTAAAATGTAATTTTTCCTTTGGTAACTGCGAAATTGACTATGGTGGGTTTGTTCTCAGCTGGGGCACTGCCCCAGGAACAACTTGTACTTTTAAGATCTGATATTGCGCGCCAGATAAAATCAAAATTGATGTATTTTGGACTTCTCGATGCAAATGACGACAGACTTATATCTGAGAAATTTTTAAAAGAAACCTGTATAGTTTTACTGGCCTCACTCCGTCAGAATATTCCTCAGGAGATAGTGTTCGAAAAGGGCATATCAGTTGACAGGTATCATCACGCATTAGAAAAACATTGGTGGAATGCGCATGGCGTGTTGTTGAAAAAGACCCTGCGCTGAAGGCTGTCCCTCACAAATATTTAAAGGCTTGCTGGATGCTGATGTTGGAGTTTTTATCAAGGGATTTTTATAGGAAGAAATTTTTGAAACTGGAGATGCATTTGTGATGAGCGATTTCAAATTGCAGAATTAGCCTCATTTTCTTCCACCACATGCACCCGAGCGCCTTGCGCTTTTAGGGGAGGACAACCAATTTTGAGAACGAGCTCAAGTAGGCAGGTTCTTCGACGAGACTTTTCCGTTTCGAAGGTTCTATACTGTAACCTTCGGTGGCAATTCCCAGTACTTTTCCATCCGAAGTGACGACGGGCGCTCCACTCAAACCTACGGTCATATCTGCACTCATGCAAACGGCCGACTCCTCATAAATTTTTGCAATATAGCCTGATAATTCTTGTTTCAAATCCGGCACAATATGTTGGACAATCTGCTCACAGGGCAGCCTTATTCCGCCAGATGCATACAATTTATCCCCGGCTGAGTCTCGAGTTCCGAAGCGTTCCCTTCCTTTCGTGTTCGACGGATAGCCGACTGCCCACAATTTTAATTTCTGAGAAGTTACCGAGGGCAATGGAATGGCGTCCATGGGGTTGTTTTTGAGAGGATTGAACAATTTAATTTGGGCAGCATCATCGTATAGCCAAGAAAAAATTTGCGCTCATGTCTAGAGGATCGGCCGGAACAAAGAACGAAGGACTCCCAAGCCGCTTGAAGTCGCCCGATGGCACCTCACCCCTTTCATCTGCGACCATTTTTCCAAATCGATCAAACAATAAAAATTTTGGACTGTAGTTTTCCATCACCCACTTTTGCCGAGCTTCTCCAGATTTCAAATCGCGAGGAATCTCGTTAATCGCGGCAGTCAAGTTTTCATCAAAACAATGTCGCGCCGTATACAACTCATTATTGGCACGAGCCAAGAACGCAGTGCATAAAGAAGTAAAAACGAAGGTGCACCTGATGTCCCCGGCGGACTGGCATTTCTCGAGATTTTTCCGTAGATAAGTCGCTAAGAAGGAATTACTAGAAAGCTTAGTCAGTGCAAATCGGTCATAGTCTTTCTTCTCTAATACAAATGGTCGAGGAGGTGCCACAAGCATCCGAAAAACCGAGTTGGTCCCCTGTCGCACTTGTTCTGGGACGAAAGAATCTTTCATTTCAACAAATCCAAGCCTATTCTCTTTGTCCAAAGTCGCGGTCGCGCATCCGACAAATAAGCTCGATGAAAAAATAAAAAGACCAAATGAGCGTCCTAGCATAAGCAAGTGATCGTTCCTTTATTCAGCAGCGTTAAAATTGAGTTGACAGGTGGTCAGGTGCACGATGAATAACCGCGTTCAAAACGTCTGTCCTGTTAGAGTAAACAGTTTTATTTTTGAGCGCGAGTCATTTTTGGCACAAAATCTTGTAACAATGAAAACAAAGGCAAGTTTTCATTGACGTTTTCGTCGGTCTCCTCTTGCATAATGCCTGCCAGCCCTTAGGTTGGCCCAATGCCTTTTAAAAAGGTCGAAGAGTGAAGCCCGGCAACATGCAGCCCGAGAACTGAGCAACTACAGAGGAAACTACAGGATGACATCACCCGTCGTGATGCGGTGTGATGTGTCCTGATTTCACGCGGAAAACTTTTTGAGTCTGTTGATTTGATTTTGGTTAAGAATTACTGCGCGACATGCGCTTATTTACGAATGAAACTAAAAAAACCAGTTGTGAAACTGGTTTTTGATGAAGATGGCAGGCCAGGAGGGATTCGAACCCACAACCAGTGCATTTGGAATGCGCTGCTCTACCGTTGGAGCTACTGACCTCTGCGTGCTCTAGGGTTATCAATCTTTCGCAACAGGGTCAAGGATTGGCACACATTGCGGCCTGGCAATTGTTGTTCTAGATAAATCTGGAGTCAAATTGAATCTATTTTTTGAAGGACATGCAAATGCTTAAAATCAAACACGAAGGCACCGGAAACTTGTTTTATGCCACAAAAGAATCGGCCGGATTCGACATTTGTGCCAACGAAAACACAGAAATACCCCCTGGAGAATGGCGCCTGGTTTCTACAGGTCTGCGTATTGTCGAAAGTGCGGGCGTTGGAACTTTGACGATTCAAGGCCTGCCCGTAATGGTCTTACCAGAAATTCAGCTTCGCCCACGTAGCGGCCTCGCGGCAAAAAATGGAATTACGATACTCAACGCGCCCAGTACAATTGATGCCGATTATCGTGGCGAAATTAAAGTAAACTTAATCAATCATAGCAAAGTTTCTTTTGTTGTAAATGCTGGAGATAGAATTGCTCAAGGCGTATGCGCACTTATTTTTCAAGCAGACGGCATTTTTGTAAAAGATACCGAGCGCGGATCAGGCGGTTTTGGCTCCACGGGAACAAATTGACTTGCTGGCCAACGCAGGCCGTTGTACATTATATGAGCAGCTTTGCGCAGTTTTGAATATTTCTGCTCAATGGTTGTTTTTATTCCCTTGTTTCGCGAGCCCTGATTCGCTAGAATAGAAAATT
>JAYTOT010000139.1:0-15390 GCA_043747645.1 Pseudomonadota bacterium
CAATGTGAGCATTGAGGTTAGAGCTGAACTTTCGACTTTGCTCACATTAAATTTTCAGATTTTCAAAGAATCCCAGCTTCTGGCCGCGTGAAGTATACATCTAGTAAATCGGGAAGTTTTTGAACTTCATCAATGACAGTGAGCGTTTCGGCAGAACCCATGACCCATTCAAATAGCAAGTCAGGATTCGAGGCCAATTGCTGAAAAGTTTTGCGTGTGAGCAGGTCAACGACAAAGATGCTGGGCAACGTCTGTTCTATCAACGTCGACTTGCCGGTTTGCCTAGGCCCTAGTAAGAAAAGACTCATTTCATTTAAATAATTCATAAGCTTAAGGTGTCTTTGGTACATTCCGAACCTCTACTTCGCCTTTTTGCCAATTTTCCGAAGTACAGCTTCGCATTTTTGTAAGTGTCCGTCAATAAACAATTAATTTTTGAAAAGGCAACAGAACTCTACCATTATTTGTCCTTTCGCCACTCTTGGGTGTTTCAATTTGCTGAAGTATGAACAGTCAGTCATTTTTGAAAAACGCTAGCTGAAAGTTTGAGATGAAATTTTTTTCTTCCTATGCCGGAGCTCTAGACAACTCGCAGTTTATTATGTTGCTCACTGGCCGGACGGCATCGAGCATTGCCTACGCATTATTTGCAATTCAGGGTATTTGGCAGGTCATGTCGATGTCGAACAATAATTCTTGGTATGTGTCAGCATTTGCATTATCTGCGACACTTCCGTTTGTTGTATTTGGTCTTTTTGCTGGAATTACTGCCGATCGCTGGAATAAAAAACGAGTGATGAGCACACTCGAATTTTTTGCAGTTGTGGTGTGTGCGTCAGTGTTTTTTCAGCAGGCAGTCGGAGTTAATTTTGCCTGGGGATTAATAGCTGCAAATGCTTTGTTGGCAGTGGCATCTGCGTTTTCAGAACCTTGTTATCGTTCTGTGCTTCCTTGAGTTGTGAGCGACCAGCATTTAAATGCATCCAATGCATTGCTCGACGGATTTCAGCGCGGTTCTGATATTGCTATTTCATTGATTGTCAGCATTGTTACTTTATATTTGAGTGCCAATTATATTTATTTGGTAGCCGGTTTTTGCTATTTAGTTTCTACAATTTGTTACTTTAGCATGCGGTCCGATTTCGTTTTGGCGAGCAATAGCAAAATGCAACCAGACCAAGATTCACAAATTTCTTCCGTAAAAAATGCCGCCGGCAGCAAAAAAGAAGGATTTATTGAGAGCTATCGCTTTTTGTCTGAGCACAAATCGATTCTTTTAATTATAGCGTGTTCTGCCACAAATATTTTACTCAATACTGGCGCTTGGCGCATTGGGTTGCCTTTGTTGGTAAAGCAAGGTTTGGGCAAAGATGTGGCTTTTTATGCAAAAATTTTAGGATTTATGAGTGCCTCGCAGCTCATTACCATTCTTTTGTTTGGTGCCTTAAAACCTAAAAACCCTTTGCGCATTTACACTTTTGCTGTGGTTGTTTGGGGTTTGTCGTTGGCAATTGCTGGGTTATTTTCTGTTCCGTTGGTTTTATTGGTGGCGTCAATTACCCTTGCCAGTGCTCAATCTGTGCAGGGAATGACTCGCAGTATTTCAATCCAAAAAAATATTCCACGCGAAAAAATGGGGCGTGTTTTTAGTTTTTCTGGCACACTCAATTACACGGCAGATACTATTTCGTTACCTTTAGCGTCGTTGCTTCTGCCAATTTTTGGTGTCTCTGCCCTGCTGGCATCAGTGGGAGGAGGAATATTTTTATTTGGAATTTTTTTGTCTGCAAAAAAAATATGGTCGTTTGAATCTTCAGATGTGAGCAAACCAATTGTGACCCCCAACTCAAATTCTAGTCAAGGCGAAATTTAATGAAGCACAAAATTCTTTTGATTTCCGGAAGTCCGGCTCAAGGTTCACACACGCGCGCGGCATTGCAAGCGTTAGAATCTTCGTTGCAGCAGTTAAATATTGATACGGAATTAGTTGATTTGGCGCAGACAAATCTCCCTATTTGCAATCCACTTTTTCACCGTGACCCCTTGCAACACCCTTGCGAGAATGTGCAAAAATTTATTGCGCAGGTGTCTCAATCCACTGCCATTGTGCTTGGCACGCCTCTTTATCATGGTTCGTTTAGCGGGTTGCTCAAAAATGCCCTCGATCATCTTGCTTCCGATGCGTTTGAAGGAAAAGCTGTAGGATTACTCAGCAATGGTGCAGGTATTCGGGCATGTATGTTGCCTTGTGAGCAGCTGCGTGCGGTGGTTCGTGCCATGTGTGGCATTGCCACTCAATCGCAAATCGGAACCACAAAGTCCGATTTTGTGCACGACGGCACCCAATTAAAGCTAGAAAATGCCGATATTTTAGGACGCATTCAGCGCATGGCCAAAGAACTAGTTTCGTTGTCTACCGGGCTTGAGGCAATGAAATTGCTTGAGGCTTAAGGATATTTTAATATTTAAATGTACTTCGAATTTGAGAAATAAAAAAATCGGAATGCCACAATTGCAATTCTTTTAAATTGCGTGGTCGGACAAACGGTGCGACGTCATTTGTCAATTGTCGCCAATTTATTGATTGAGCTTTTTCTTCCAAAGATATTCTGAGCCACTCAGCGTCAATTTGCAGAGTTTGATTTGACCAAGGGCCTTGCTGAAAAAGTGCCGCTTTTAAAAACTTATAATTGGGTTGAATTTTGAAACGAAAATACCAAAGTAAATCGTACCAATCTCTTCCCTTGTCAAAACCTCTACATAAAATTGCGTGAATTTTTCCTGCAAAACAGCTTTCTAAATTGTAAGCTTGAACTGAAAATGGTCCCGGAAAATTGAGGTAATGAAGTTTAGTACTTGCTCCTGGTGGAGGGTTTGAATCCACCTCTATTTTGACCGTGAGGCTTTTGTTTTTATGATGCGCAGGTCTAAATTCTAAAAAATGCACGAGTGAGGAGTCTTTGACAATCATTCGCTTTAAGGTTTTGGCTTCAATTTCACTTTTGTCTTTGATTGTTACTTTAACTCCCATCTCTTTTAGGAGCTCGAATATAGGATTTACAAAAGGAGTGAATCGAAAAGTTGCGTCAGGAGTGAGTAATGCCAAGTCGATGTCTTCGGAAAATCTCTCTAGACCATGCAAGATTCTGAGTGAGGTTCCGCCCAAAAAAGCAGCTTTTTCGAAAAGTCCAGATTCTGAAAGTGCACAAAGAACGCATTCTTGGAAAGCCTCCTTCATTGCATTTTCTTCTTCGAGTTCGTTCTGGGGAGCAAGGCTTTTCATTCGTTTTAAAATCATCGAAACTGTCATTTTCCGAGCTCCTTTTGCATATAAGTCAAAAACGTAACAACAGATCTTGATTTGCAAAAAGATTCTTTCAATGCCCGCCATTCAGTGTTGCTTGCTTTTAAAAATGGATTCAATTCTATGCGATAGTTTTGAATGAGTGCTTCAATTCCCTGCCATTCGAGATTTCGGTGGTAACAAAGATCAGCTAATGCCCTGAGTGGCGATGCAACTCTCACAGAAATTTCATCACTAATATTTAAAATCACGCCAGCAAAAAAAGGACTTGCTGGAATGTGAATAAAATGAAAGCGACCAAAAGAGTTCTCAAAAATTTTTGCACGTAAACTGGTACCAAAATAATGTGTTTGCACTGCTTCTGGAATTAGGCCTGCAAAACTCATTGCAGATTCTAGGCTCAGATAAGCATTTTTATATAAAAAGGCACCCACGGCTGCGGGTGGAATTATGCTGCGTCGGTATGGCTTAGTTAAACAGTACAATCCTGGTTTGAGTGATTCCAGTTCTCCAGCTTTTATGGCGCGAGAAATAGCCATATAAAGCGAGGGTCCAGATTTTTGCGTCAAGACGCGTAATTCCCAGCTCCAAAAAGTGTCTTTTCGGGTTTGCTTTAAAATCGAGTCAATAAAAGCTGACAAATTGCACCTCATCATGATCGACTCTATCGTTTCATGTTATAGTCGATCATGGTGAGGAGAACAAATAGGCTGATTAGTTTAGAAATTTTCGGATTGACTTGATTGAAACGATATATTTGGCCGGAAAGAGTTGAGCTCATTGAAGGTGAAATTGTCAAAAGACTCAATCCTAGCGCCGATCATTCTTATTCGGCACATCGCATTTCAGCTGCCCGATTGGGTTTGTAAAATTGAATTGTTAAAGGTGCACCGTTGGGCTGAAGGTCGTTGCTCCACAGGCAAAACAAAATATTGATTAAATCAATTTATTGAATTATGCTAAGTTTTGTATTTGGAGGATTTAATGGACCCACTGGACGATTTGCGCCTTCTTTATCCTGATGGTGTTTTTGTCGAGCATGAACCCAAATCAGAATCTTATTGGAGAGCCGAAACAGCACTTTTTGGAATAGTTACTGAAGGTTGTGCAATTGGATTTGGGCTGGATTTAGAGCATGAAACCCCTCGGCGAATTTTAGTCATCTGGGTTGAGCCATTGAACAACGGGGACTTTGGGGAGTACGCCACTTTTAAATTCATTGAAGACGAATTTGGTCCCTACCGAGCTATACTTTTTTCTTACTATGACGGGTTTGAGGGGCGGCCTGGATTTAAATCTCGATTTGCGGCAATAAATTTTATGAAGCAGAATTATCCAGATTATCAGGAGTTCAAGACGCAATGAAACAACGAATTGATAGTTACAGAATTCAGGCCGCTGGAACCATTTGGGAGTTCGAATCTGTCGAAGTTGAAACAGATGCCGACGGAAAAACACTATTAAGAGCTACTGAAATAGAGCGAATCAATCGATCTATTGCGAATGTTTTGTGTTCCGAGCCCATGCCATTGACTCCTGAAGAACTCGAGTTCCTTGCAAAAATTGCTCGCACGCGAAACACAGAAATTGCGGCACGAGTTTATGCAGATCCTTCCACCGTGACACGATGGAAAGAAAAAAAATCAATTCCAGCGTTAGAAAGTGAAGTCCTTAAAGAATTCTTCTGGAATAAACTTTTCGCAGTGGAAATGGAAAAACTGACAAAGAAAAAAATTCATGCCGATGGGCCATCTACCTTGCGACGCCTCGGAGAAACAGCCGTGGAGAATTCGTGGGCTGGCAAACCACGAAGAGCAGCGTAACAAATATTTCGGCACTTAAATATTTTTAAATCAGAATCGGCAGACAGAATTCGGGGTTTTGCATCACACATCCGGTGCAATACATTTTCAAGTTTGGTCGTTTTATTCTTCGCCAAACAAATCTACCAGCGTCACCTCTCCCGACATAATGCTTTGTGAATGTTCGTTTGGTTTTACTCCATACGGGGTCACCAGTGCGACGTTTACATACTGTTTTGTTCGGGTTGATTCAGTGTACACGCGAACTTTACGTTCCAAATTCAATCGTTCGATTTTGGTAACTGTAAAAAGATCCTGCCTGTATTTCATTTCCACAAGAGTTGTGACTCCGTCAGCCCTTTCAAACACCAGGTCAATTTGAGCGCCTTCACTTTCTTCGCCGGCGAGGTGTGTATAAAAGGGGCCAATCTTGCAGTTGACCGCGGCAAATCCGAGCTTTTTCTT
Organism: Pseudomonadota bacterium; assembly: GCA_043747645.1. Classification (GTDB taxonomy): domain Bacteria; phylum Bdellovibrionota_B; class Oligoflexia; order Silvanigrellales; family Silvanigrellaceae; genus JAYTOT01. The sequence goes on from JAYTOT010000139.1 coordinate 5,572, forward strand.
CAGGAGTGAGGCATGTTTTAAACAGATATTTTCGAATGCGTATCCAGACCAAATTGCAAAAGGCTGAGTTTGGCTTTGGCGGAGCCAATAGTCTACAGGGTTTCCTAAGAGAGATTGGGATTGTATCGACTCAAGCCAGCGGCAGTGAAAGAGGGAGAACTCGTCCATAAGTCGGTATATGTCACCGCGATTTTTTTTATGGATCGATTGAAATCGCATAATAAATCCTGCTTCGTCGAGCTCGTGAAGAACAACAGACGTGGTTTCACCGCTCACTTTGCCTACTGCTTTAAGGATTTCTTCTCTGGTGAGGCCAGAATTCTTGCTCGCGAGGGCTTTAATGACTTTCATATGGACAGATGAATGAGCAAAAAGTGATGAAAAAAGTCGGTCGAATTCCCCGCTCAATTCTCCATCTCCGAACAAAAGGTTGCCAATATTTTGAGCCGCTGAAAGTTTCTTTTGAACCAAAGAAAGGTAGTGGGGAATACCACCAAGTGCCATATAAAGTTCTAATATTTGAGTTTCGTTTGAAGTCCAACCTATGATTTTGGCGAGATAGAGTTTGGTTTCGCTGAGTGAAAATGGGCGCAGTCGAAACACCCCAGAAAGTCTGTTGTGGAGTCCGCCTCGTGAGTGAATGATGTTTTTAGTCATGAACGAAGCCGCGCTACCGCAGACCACAAGGCGTAAGCGCTCGACGTACTGAAGCTGGGTGTTCCAGGCGTGATCTAGTGCTCCAAGCAGGCCCGATTTTCTGGTGGCAAGCCATGGTAATTCGTCGAGGAATACGACAATTTCTTTTGTTGGGTAGTTCTTTGCGTTTGTTTTTACTGCAACGACGAGCTGCTCAAATGCCTCGTCCCACGTTTTGAGGAGTGGTAATCTCTCGCCTCCAAAAAAAGTCGACTCTAATTCCTTCTGAAAAATAGCCAATTGGCGGGCACGCGGGGCTTCATTTTGACCTGTAACAGTGCAAAAAATACAGTCTCTGGTTGCGAAAAACTCTCTGATGAGAAAAGTTTTCCCAACGCGGCGTCTTCCGTAAATAGCTAAAAACTGCGCATTTTTCGAGTCTGCGCGTTCTTTGAGTTTTGAAAGCTCAGTTTTTCTGCCAATGATTTTAGACATTTGAAAATTCTCTTCTGCGAAAAGTAGCTGCAAAGTGCAACGACTCTGGCGGCCTATCATGTGACATATGCCGCCAGAACTCAAGTTTTTTTGTACCTTCTGGCGCCTTATCGGCTTCCATAGGTCGCCAGAGTTGGCAGTTTGTATTTTCCGCTAATGGGCAAGAAATTAATTACGAAAATTTTGCATCTGATTGTCAGGTGTCCGTAAGCACAATCAAGAACTATTTTCAAATTCTTGAAGACACCCTCATCGGATTTCGAGTGCCTGGATACACAAAAACGATTAAACGGCGGGCAACTTCCCGCCTACCTAGGGCTCCGGGTGCTGAAAGAAGAAAATATTTTTAGTCGATTTATTTTGGCCACCCGCGATCTTCACAAAAGTGTAACGGCTGAAGGCATTGAAATTTACCCCTACGAGGAATTTTTGAGTGAACTGTGGGATGGCAGAATATTAACTTAATTGAGGGCTTTATTTTTAGAAAACATATTTTTACTGTTTTGGTAGACCTTTGGAGCACTGCCCGGATTTCGTATCCTAGCAATTGCTGATGGCACAAACCGATTCATGCAACATTTCCCGACCGATACTCCGATTTTGCATTGCATTTCCCGACCTTCGGTTCTATAATGCAATTCATGGAACTAACATCAGGATATTAATATGGATTTAAAGCGGATCTACAATCCTCCCGACCACTCTTTTTTTCTGTTGGGACCCAGGGGTGTAGGCAAAAGCACCTGGATCCGCACAGCAGCACAGCCTATTTTTGTGGTTGACCTGCTTAAGCAAGACACTTTTTTACATCTTCAAAGAAACACGTCTTTTTTAGAAGCGCAAACGTCGCATCTCAAAAAAAATGATCTCATTTTGATCGATGAAATTCAGAAACTACCAGAACTTTTAAATGAAGTTCATAGACTCATGGAAGATAAAAAATACAAATTTGCTCTCACTGGCTCAAGCGCACGAAAGCTTAAAAAATCGGGAGTAAATTTACTAGCAGGAAGAGCTCTCACTCGTAAAATGTTTCCTTTCAGCCTTATAGAAACAGGCAATTTTTTTACAATTGATCAATTGATCACATACGGCAGCTTGCCTGTGGTGTTAAGAGATTTGGCATTTGCGGAAGAGGTGCTTTCCAGTTACGTATACACTTATTTGCAAGAAGAGATTAAAGAAGAAGCTCTTGTGCGGCGCGTTGAAGAATTTTCAAGATTTTTGCAAATCTCGGCCCAATACAACGGCAATATTGTTAACTTAGAAAAAGTCTCTAGAGAATCTGGCAAATCCTCAAAAACAATTCAGGCTTGGTATCAGATTTTAGAAGACACATTAATTTTACATCGAGTTGACTCCTATCAACCAGGTTTTAAAGTTCGCGAAGCCACTCACCCCAAGTATTTTTGGTTTGATACTGGTGTGGCTCGCGTTGCGGCAGGCCTCAACGCAAAAGATGTGGATGGATTTTGGAATGGTTTTGCTTTTGAAACCATGGTTTTGCGAGAGATTCTCACCTATTTTGAAATTCAACAAAAGAAACATAAGATTTTTTATTATTGCATTCCCGGCGCTGGCGAAATCGACTTTGTTGTGGAAACACGAGTCAAAACCATCAATCGTCCACAGCAAATCACAACAATCGAAGTTAAGTTATCGCAAAAATGGAAGTCAGAGTTTGAAACGCCATCAAGACAAATGCAAAAATCAGCTCCTGAGTGCGTACAAAAAATGATTGGCGTTTACCTGGGTGAGGAAAGGCTCACGTTTTCAAACTTCGAAGTGTTTCCATTCCGAGATTTTGTAAAAGCTTTGCACAATCAAGAAATATTCAGCTAACGTTGCAACGTATGCTTACTTAATTTAGGGCTTTATTTTTAGAAAACATATTTTGACTATTGGCTGCCTTAAAAGCACGGAAAGTTTATGAATAGCACACTCACTAGACCTCGTTTAAGACTAATCTTTCTTCATGGTGGTCCTGGAATGGACAGCAGCTATGTCAAATCGTTTGCCGATAGCCTTGGGCATGTTGGTGAAGTTGTGATTTACGATCATGGGTCAACAAAAAAAGCATCGACCATCGAAGATTTATTGACTGAATTGGAAAGTGTTATTGAAAGCTGCGATGCCCGAGTCGTACTCATTGGCCATTCGTTTGGTGGCACTTTGGCGTGCAAGTATCTCGAACGTTTAACGGCCTCCAACCTTAAGGTATCTGGAATTGTGACTATTTGCAGCCCGCTAGATTCTTCGTGGACAGAATCGCTTTATTCTCAGCCTTCGAACTACGAGGAACTTAAACATGTTGAAATGAAAATAAGCGCCCTCGACAAATGCCTCCCGCCTAACGATTTATTTAGGGCGGAAACACTTTGCTGGCTACCATTTTATTTTTCCAAAGATTTTCACTTGCTAGGCAGGAAGCTGCTTGAATCGATTCAATACAACTTTGATTTGTTTGAAGCCTTGTCTCGGTCTTTTATGAATGATTTTGATGTCAGTGACAGTCTTTTAAAAGCAAAAGTCCCAATTTTTTCTATTTGGTCAACTTCAGATCGCATTATTTCTTTCGAATATTCAGATAAGACATCCCGAAAATTTCCACATATACCCTTTTCGTATGTGGACGATGCAGGCCATTTTCCTTTTGTAGAAAAGCCAAATGAAGTGAAACATTTGATTGAGTTGTTTGTTTCCAAAATTCAAAAGGAGGAGAATTGATTTGAATCTGATAGATGTGCCCCTTTCTGCTGCGATTTTAATGGTTCCTAGCACTCTCGATACCAGACAAGTTATCTCGACAGCGGAACATGTCATACTCCGCCATTTGGTGGCTACTCTTGTAATCTTCGAGTCAAAATCATCTGTAAAGGGTTTGTTGGCTAAATCTTGGAAAATTTCGGATGATTTTAAAGAATATTCGTTTTATTTGTCAGACCATTTTTTTTCAAATGGAACACCAATTCTTCCCAAAGATGTTATAAATTCTATTCGTTTACAAGTGGAATTTGGTGAAACGATTCATTACGATTTTAGAAGAATTTTAAAGATAGAGGAGGTTCCGGAAACTGGTGTCAAATTCACTCTAAAACAACCTGATAAACATTTTCTATATCAATTGATGCAATCAGAATTTGGGGTTTTGCATCACACCGATGTAAGTTGTAAATTAGGAGACAGAACATTTAGTGTGACTTCTGGCCCATTCAGAATAAAATCTCGCACCAATTTAAATATTTCCCTCACAAGAAATCACTTTTTTGTAGATTGGCTGAAGGATTCGCCAGAAGACTTTAATTTTATTTCTGTCTACGATCCCTCCATAAACGAGCTCATTAAATCAAATAAACTTCTTACTCTTGCGGTTTTTCCTAGAACTATCGAGATTTTGCGAAAAGCCCAAGATGAAAGTTACAAATTGTATCAGCCGAGAAGCACTCAAACTGGTTTTGTTGCACTAAATGGCAAATCAAAGGCGTGTGCCGAAACTGACGTTCGTCGGTACGTGCAGAAAATTCTGCGAAAAATAGATTTTAAACTTGAGGAGCAAGCCCCCATGTCTTCTCGCGCCAATCAACTTTTTTTTCCGGGTGGCCCGAGTCAATTAAATTCCGATGAAGAAGCCGCCCTCTGGGAAGAAATTGAGAGTTCAACAAAGCCTAAATATATCCCTAACTCACTTAAGTTTGTCGCGGCCAAAGGGAATCCAAATGTGGCAGCAATTAATTCAGCGCTAAAGAACGCAGGCTTCGATGTAGATTTGCAGGAGCTCGACCTTAAGCATTTTTTTGCAAAAGTATTGGTTGACGATTTTGATCTTTTATTAATAAGCAGCGATTTTGCTTCAGCTGAGGTTTTAGACAATATTGTGGTATCCGCTGGTGATGGTAAGTCAATTGTATTTAACTCGGGTTCAAAAATACCCCAACTTATTATTGCTGCACATGAAGAGTCTGATGCTACAAAAAGGGCGAAAATTGTAAAAGATATCGGATACCGATTTATAAATGAAGGCTACGTTTTTCCATTTGTCTATAGCATTCGAACAATCGTGGTGCATCCAGGTTTTGATTTTAGCAATTGGTCTCAATTTTACCCCGATGTGTCGATATGGCGAATGCCGAAACTCAAAAATAATAGAACTCATTAAGGCGACTCATGGCGAAATGCTCGAAGTGACATCATATTTAGATGCGCTTTGAGCGATGAATATTTGCGGCACGAAAAATTCAATTTAGTGCGGATTTGCGAATGCGTTAGCAAAGCGGGAAGAAGAAAAAAGAGCGGGCCGGAAAGGTAGCTTTAAGCACCTCCGTCCCTAGCGTTCTAGTGCGGGCGATCAGACCACATCGAGCAGCTCACATATGCTGAGTTAAACTAAATTGCTTAGAAAAATATTTGCTCTGGCTGTTTTTCAATTCAGCGCTTTTATGAGTTACGGTGCAGCAACAAGCTTTTCGACGCAAGATACGGAAAAATTTCAGAAAGAAGTTCTTATGCATTCTGCGCTCCGCATTAAACTCGCTAATGATGGGAAAAAGGCATCAGCGTATGAAGCCTCCGCTCTTTCGGGCGCGACTTTCAATCACTGCGTGATGGGACAATTACTTAATGTCAAGGAAGGCTTTCAACTTGGACCCGGCCAAATTTCGGACTTCAGGTGGGACTTTAAGAATCATTGGTATGAACTCGAATTGGCAAGCGGTCTTAGATTTCACAATGGACGCGACGCTACGATAGATGATCTCGAGTTCAGCATTTCAAGAGCATTTTATGCAAAAAAAATGCTCGGTGAATCCATGAAGATGCAAGGTATCTTGGGCTCTGATAAAATTATTCGTGGCTCCGGCTTTCAACCTTGGTCGATTTCTGGAATTCAAAGGCTTTCAAACCGCTCACTACGAATTTCAATGGCAAATCCGAACCCAAAAATACTTTATGCTTTGTCGCACAGCAAAATAATCCTTGTGCCGCGCGAAGAACTTGAAGATGATTTGACGACCTGGAAGCATAATGCTGTAGGCGCTGGAAATTTTCGTGTCGTTCAAAATGCGCAGGTAGAATCTGGTTCCGTACTCGTCGAGTCTTTGTCAAAATTAAATGCACGCTCGCCTACCTTTGTTGAATTCCTCTCTGGCCCGAGTTCAAATGAGCCAGATATCGTCGCATTAGAGCCAAGCATGCCAAATGCGAAAAAATATCAAAAAGTAGACGTGGGATATGTTTACGGCATCGTAGGAATCTTTTTTAATTACGGCAATATGCTTTCTCGAAATCACTTGTTTCGTGAAGCCGTATGGAAAGCAATTTCGCGAGGCAATCTGGAACATAATAGCGATGCATTCATACCGACAAATGAAATTCTACCGCATCATTTTCCTGGAAGGTTAAATGTTCCTGAACGTTATGACCCTGAAGAGTCGAAAAAATTGGTCTCCAAATTGAAATTCGATATGGGAAAAGAGCCACTTGAAATGCCCGCTTTCAATATGGAAAGAAAGGGAGATAACGAAAAATTGATGCTCTCTATCGAGAGGCAACTTGACGCTGTTGGCTTAAAAACTCAAATAAAATCATCTCAAAAGAAGCTCTTGGATTCGACTGATGCTAAAGTTCCTTTTAGGCTTGTTACAATTGTGACTGATTACATCGACCCCCTCCTGATCTTGTCAGCTTTCGCAAAAGGAAGCCCAAATACTTTAATGTTTCCTCAAAACAACGAGGGGTACCTCCAAGTTTTATTAGATGCTAGAAATGCGGCATCAACTGCAGAGCAAGAAGAAAAAAGTAAAAAATTATCTGAGATTTTTCAAAAAGAATTTTACGCAGTTCCCTTGCTTGAACGTAAGGCTCTCTTTTGGGTTGACAATCAGAAAGTAGAAACTCTTGGCAAGCAATACCTCTCAACGTTATTCGTTGAACATATTATTTTAAAGTGATGATGATTCCAAATTTGAAAGATTTAATCGAGCTTGTTCAGTGGCCATAAGCCGATTTCAAGAGTGAGTCTATTTTTCCCAACCCAAATGAAATGAGGCGTTTGATGGAGTTGTTTTTTTCCAAAATTCAAAAGGAGGAGAATTGATTTGAATCTTCTGCGCTAATAATGCGAAGCAAGTTTTTCGAAAATTGCAGCAGCATAAGAGTTCACCTGCCTTTTCAATTGCAACTGATCATTTACAAACCAGAAATATTTGGCCGACCCGAAATAAGGAAAAGTTTCGAAAAGTGACTCATGTCCAGAATTCTGGACATGAATTTCAAGAGATAACGTTCAACGTCCAGAAATCAGGACATATGAGTCAATGGCGCCTGATTATTTGCGCTCATTATTATATTTTTAGGAATTGACATTTGCACAAATCTGATGGTATTCGGATAAAATCTAACAACGAACTTCCGGAGTTTTTATGAAAGCAAAAGTGGTTTCCATATCTGCAATTCTTGCAGCTGCAAGCGTTACTTCGGCTATTAAACTGAGTGAAAAGCCAGCAGAAACACAAAATGAAGTGCCTTTTCTAAAGCAGATTTCAATTGCAAGTGTTTTGACTGAGACCAAAGGTGGTGGTGGTGGTGGGCGAGAATGTTTTAGTGTTCGACGAAATTATAAACTGACAAAGATTAGTCATTCTTGATGTTATTAAAATTTTGTATCTTATTAGTTGCCATATTGCTTTCGAGTTCTTTAGCCACTGGGCAAAAAAATATGTCTGAATCTAATTTTTCTTCTGCGATTGTGTTAATTCCAAGGTATCTCGACACTAGAGAGGTATCTACAGTTGATGAATATGTCATTCTAAGGCATTTAAATATTACGCTAGTGAAACACGATCTGAAAGCTAGTATCCAAGGATATTTGGCTCAATCTTGGAAAATTTCGGATGACTTTAAAGAATATTCATTTTATTTATCCGATCGTTTTTTTTCAGATGGTACGCCAATATTGGCCAAAGATGTTGTCGACTCAATTAGATTGCAGATGGCATTTGGCAAAACCATACACTTTGATTTTAATAGAATTTTAAAAATTGAAGAAATAGATAAAAAAGGAGTTAAATTTACTTTAAAAGAGCCAGATAAATATTTTTTAAATCAGGTTCGCCAGCCGGAGTTTGGAATTTTGCATTACTCTCAAATCAATCGCGAGGTAGGCAAAAGTACTTTTAGCGTGACTTCTGGCCCTTTCAGCGTAAAATCTCGCACAGACTCAAATATTGCTCTCAAGCGAAACCGCTTTTTTTCAGATTGGATAAATCACTCTCCCGAGGATTTTGAATTCATAGCACACAATGATACAAATATTGGCGAATTGATTAAATCTAAAAAACTGCTATCTCTTGATGCTATGTCTACTGAAAGCATACATAATACTGAAAAAGAAGGCTACAAATTATATCAGCCGAGAAGCAGTCAGACCTTTTTTTTAGCATTGAATGGCAAATCAAAGTGGCTGCAAGACGAGCAATTGCGGAGATATTTGGTTAAAATCGTGAGGCAAGTCGATTTTTCCCAGAATTTTGGGCTAATTGCCTCTCGTGCCAATCAGCTTTTTTATCCCGGTGGTCCTAGTTTATTAAGTCCTACTGAATTAGAGGCTTTGTGGAGCGGTATTGAGAGCACAGAAAAACCTAAAACGTTTCCAAAAGTATTAAATTTTTTGTCTGGTACTCGAGGCATTACACCGCCAATGCTTAAATCGGCTTTAGAAAAAGCAGGCTTCACCATTGAGAGGAATTCTTTTGAGAGTCAATTTTTTGATGAAGCATTAAAAAAAGGTGATTTCGATCTTGTCCTTATCAGCAGCGATTTTGCATCTACCGAATTATTAGAGAATATTCTCGTTGCAACTGGCAAGGGCAAGCCGATTTTGCTTAACTCAAAGTCAAAAATTCCAGCGTTGATAGCCGCTGCCCATGAGGAATTTAGTGGAGCAAAAAGACAGGACTTCGTTAAAAGTATCGGATTCAATCTTGTTCATGAAGGTTTTGTTGCACCATTGGTATACTTCAATCGAATCTACTTGGTTAACCCCGATTACGATACAAGCAATTGGTCACAATTTTACCCCGATGTGTCGATATGGCGAATGCCGAAACTCAAAAAATAATAGAACTCATTCAAGCGACTCATGGCAAAGAGCTCGAAGTGACATCATATTTAGATGCGCTTGAGCAAAGAGTATTTTCTGTGGGCATGCGCTCAGCTTTGCATTCAGACCTGTATGGTTTTGCGGAAGATTACTTGGAGCACGTTGCTATAGAAAAAGCCTACAGTGAATTCACTGAACGGAGTGTTTTATTGGCTTTTTCTAGTGAATTAAATTTGCCAAACTCCAACGGAATGGCGGCACATATTAACTTTGAGCTTGCGCAATCTGCAGCCGTTGAGGAGCTCATTGAGCGAGATGTTTTTTTGACAATGTGGCTTGCTAAAAGGCCGCCCTATTGGCTTAACGAATCTGAAATTCTAATATCTGAAAGCGCAGTGCGGCTCTCGGAAATGGGAAAAACCCACAAAATTGAGTGTAAGTTTGGGCTCGTTGGAATCTGTAATGGGCATTTTGTTTTTTGCGTCGCAACCCAAGGACAAGATTTTTCTGAAAAATATGGCTTTACAGTTTCCACTGCCGCAAGTTTAGATTTTAAAACTGCACTTGAAAAAGCGAGCTTATGTGCAAGGCGC
>JAYTOT010000140.1:0-1635 GCA_043747645.1 Pseudomonadota bacterium
CAATGTGAGCATTGAGGTTAGAGCTGAACTTTCGACTTTGCTCACATTAAATTTTCAGATTTTCAAAGAATCCCAGCTTCTGGCCGCGTGAAGTATACAATAGTTCGATTGCGGGACGATAACACCCGTGTTTCGTCTGCAAGAATAGAGGCTGAGGAAATTGGACTCCAAAAAGGGCTCCAATCGGCGCACATTAAGGCGCAGGAGCGCTTTCAAAAACAGGCTCTCAAGCGGTTTCCGGCACTCTCGCCCGCAACACAGCAAGCAATTTTTATGTTGAATGACGAGCAATTAGACAAGCAAATGCGTATGATTTTCAAATATCCCGACCAAAAATCATTCGAAATTGAATTGCCAAAAATCGCTGAAGCACACAGGTGAATTCTTTTTAGCATTATTGCTCTTTTGGAAGCATGAAAAAGTCGAACTATGAATCTATTTCGCTGAAATAACGAATTGAATCACTCCAGAGATAGCTAGTATTGCTGTGATGAAAGCGTACCAAAATAATTCTTTTAGCTCCTCCACCATTTTTAGAAAGCCCGTTCGAGGCAAAGCAATCAAATAGAAAAGAGCGCAAAAAAACAAATGCATCCAAAAAGCGAGGGCCCAAAGATACATAAAATTTTTTCAAGTATAAAAAGAGACTTTTTCAATTTTATCAACCATTATTTTTGTCAATTTCAGAAATTAACTCCTCAATTGCTCGCATTTGCTTAAACACAAAGCTGGGACTGTCTCTAGTTTCATTGGCACAGAGAGATATTGCAAACCAAGCAACTATTTACTCTCACAATTGCACTCTATTTTTGAATCCTCCAGCGCCATTTATCCTAAAAATTGCCGCTCCCCAATTTCCGCAAACCTGAGTCTTCATACTCCCGACACACCATTACATGAGCCCATTGCATTTGACGGTCGCTCCCAAATGGGCAAAAACCAGCCTAAAAAAACTAGTCAAGTAAACTAACACAATGTACGATAAGAGTGGATGAAGGGGGAGACATGACCACAAAGGGCCCAGGGGAATCTAAACAAAATCTCCCTTCGCCCAAAAGTAAAAATAAGGCCTCTTTACGAGATATTTGGGAAATAAGAATTACAAAAAGCGCGCTTAAGGAGCTTGAAAAGGTGCCGTTCGACTTTCAAAGAGCTGGCGCGCGTTCTATTGCATTCAAGACGACGACAAACTCCAATTTATTCGGGTAGAAGAGGTAAACAATCATGACTACTAAGTTAAAAAAAAATAACCCAGACGATTCAATTGACGCCCTGCAAGCACTTCGGGCCATGGGTCACGCATCACTCACCTTCGGCCGTATGTTGCGGTCGCGTCGCGAGGGCGAAGAACTGTCGGCTGTTGAATTTGCGTCACTACTAGGCATTTCTAAGCAAGATTTAAATAATATCGAAAGCGGGCGCACCCAAGTTACGGTTCAGCGCGCCAAAGATTTCGCTCTTAAGTTAGGCTTTCCGCCCGCGCACTTTGTATGCCAGGCGCTTCGAGATCTCGTCGCCAAAGTAGGACTCGAAATTCAATTTGACATTCGTGACGCCAAAAAACGGAAATCCCAAAAAAAATCTAAATTGCCCATCAGTACCACTAAAATTTCTCATTCAACCAAAACATCAAAG
>JAYTOT010000141.1:0-1920 GCA_043747645.1 Pseudomonadota bacterium
TTGCCTTCCCATTTTGGTGAGCCTTTTCCAGGAATACCTTTGCAAACAATGAGAGTGGGCCCGGTGGTTCCGGGGAGTTGATTTGCAAATTCTAGAGCAGTATCGAGTGCAGTCGCCAAAGAAACAAAGTCGTTTCCATCGGCATTTAAAATATTCCAACCATAGGCTTTGTAGCGCATGGCAACATCTTCTGTAAACGAAATATCAGTATTTCCGTCAATGGTTATTTTGTTGGAATCGTACATTGTTATGAGTTTATTTAATTTTAAGTGCCCTGCCAAACTGCTAGCTTCGGCACTCACTCCTTCCATTAAACAGCCATCACCAACAATAACAAAAGTATTGTGTTCAAAATTTTTATTGCTATTTGCTGAATTAAGCTTGGTTTCTTGCATTCTTTCAGCAAGAGCCATGCCCACTGCCGATGCTATTCCTTGCCCTAAAGGCCCTGTGGTGCATTCAACGCCAGGGGTGTGACCATATTCCGGATGGCCCGGAGTTTTGCTGTGGAGCTGCCTAAAGTTTTTAATTTCTTCTAAAGAAAGCTCGTATCCAGACATGTGCAAACAAGCATATTGCAACATGCTGCCGTGTCCTGCAGAGAGCACAAAGCGGTCGCGCAAAAAATTTTGCGGATTTTTAGGTTCGTGTTGTAGCGCTGCAAAATATAAAATAGTAGCCATTTCTGCGCCGCCGAGAGGTAATCCAACGTGTCCAGATTTAGCTTTTAAAACGGCATCCATGCCTAAAATTCGAACTGCTGTGGCTACGGATTGTAATTCTTTTAAATTTTCTTTTACAAATGCAGATATCATGCCGATATTACCTTTCTATTGAGAACAAAAAAATATGAATTTAAAAAGAACGCATCTCCCAGTACCGATTTTTCTGGAGATTTACTCAGAGTTGGACCTTCGAAATCTTGGGGCGATAAACTGAGCAATGCTGAAAGCACTGATGAAGCAACAGATGAGCCAATAGAATCTACGGCGCCATCCATGTTTTCGACATAACGTAACGCGTGCAATTGTGGTGTGCGCGATAAATTAGAATTTACAGTATCTGATGTGCTTACTACAGCGTATTCTGAGGTAATATTTTTGAATATCTTTTTAGAAACAATATGGCCAGAATTGAGGTCGATGACTCGCACTTGAATTTCCATCACCAAGTTTTCTTTTTCAGAAGACACAGTGGCTTGGTTTATGTTTAAAACAGCATCGTCGCACGAAAATGCCCCCGAAGCCACCCTATTATTAGTGGGTTTACGATCGCAATCTGCAGTTGCTGTTGTTACTTTTTTAGAATCTAATATTTGCACATCAACTGCCAAACGTGCTTCGTTTAAAGGCACCAGAACAAAGCGCGTGTCTAATGCTAAAGCTTGACGTAATTGACGCGAAATTCGGCTTGCTTGTCCCCCACGGGAACTGGAATCTACGGCAGCCGGAACAAAAATACGTCGGTAATTGGCATCAATGCGCCGATCTGAATTGCTAAAACGTAACACACAGCCTTGCGCTGAAAGCACTAAAAGTAATATAATTGCCGTGCGGTTTATTATTCTACTCATGCTTATTGGAGAAGCGGCAATAGGCCGCCATTTAAATGCAATTGGCGTACATCTGTAAATCCACCTAAAAATTTTCCCTTTACAAATATCATAGGAAAAGTACGCCATCCGCCATTTTCGGCAGAGAGTTTAGTGCCTAATTCGGGCTGCGAATCGATATTAATTTCTTCAAACGGAATGTTTAATGACTGAAACAAATTTTTCGCGGACGTACAATAAGGACACGGCACTGTGGTATAAATGATGACATCTTGCATTTGTGGCTCCCAGAACGACGTTTGCGCAACTTGCGCTCCGGGAGGACACAGTGGTGGTAAATTGCCATGGCGTCAACCTGCGCGGGGTAA
>JAYTOT010000142.1:0-65177 GCA_043747645.1 Pseudomonadota bacterium
CGTATCCATATTTTGATCTTGCAATAAATGAAATTCTGTTTTGCAAAAAAACAGGCAATTCGAGCCCACCATCAAACGCCACACCAGATGGGGTGTAAAATTCATTCCAAATTCCCATATCTACAAGAACTTCTGCACCATAAAATTGTCGGTATTGCGAATCGAGTTCTGCATTTCGCACATAGGCAGTGTGGGCTTGGACCAATCCGTAAACACCATCAAAATCGCAAAGCGCCGCTCCCTCGTAGCCCTGAGAGGTAGCTCGAGCAAGCAACTCTGCAGGCAAACTGCCTGCTTGCAAAAACGAATAAACAGAATGACTCAACCAAATATGCATGCTCTAACTTTCTTCAAAAATACCAAGGCAAACATAGTTTCTGGTGCGCAATTCTGCTGTTCTTTCAACCGCAGGAGCTCTCAACCAAAAAGCAATGGCATCATTTTTTAAATTCAATTTGTAGTAGTCATAATTGTCAATGGTTTCTAAAAATTGCAATTTTAATATTCCAAGCGACTCCTCAGTAGATGAATTCCACACAAATTTTTCTGGCTTATTCAACCTAAAATGGGGCCGCAAACTCTGACAATACCGATACAAGGAGCCCTGCTGCATTGCAAAAGTGCGTTTTTCGGAGCCAACCTCAGACATGTGCGAGGGCGATTCTGCAGATTGAGTTTGCAAATTTTTTCCTAAAGTAACACGACCCACATTTTTAACAACCAATCGTTCCAATGTGAATTGCATATCGTTCTGGCCAAACGCTTCGTCAAAAAGACCAATTTGTAGCGACCTTTTTTCGTATAATTGAGTCGGAATAATAGTCAGATTTTCGATTCGATTGACACTTATAAAGTAACTAGGGTCGTCGGCTGATTGAATTTCGAGAGGATGCTTTGGCAGTGTTGCCACAACTGTCGCAAGAATATTTTCGGCGTGTTTGTCTTTTAAAAAAATAGGGAAATTAAGGCTGACATGACGGCTCCAATTCTGCTTATTATCAAAATCGATAATAAATTTGAAATCTTTAATTCCAAAAAGAGTGCTTTGGTTTGAATAGGGAATAATTTTACTCAAACACCTAAAAAATGTTTCATGAAAAATTTGCGGCAATTCAAAAAGAGTCATGGCATGAGAGGCAGACCAAGGTTCTATTTCAAATATTTGTGTCTCAAAATCTAGCGCTCTCATGCCTTCGGCAATATTTTTAAGGGGAGGCAGTGGAGCGGAGTGGGACTCGTTGGCCCAATGAGACCACAATTGTGCACAAGTGTGCCCAAACCGACGTTCAATATCGTCTAGCGGAAGTGTGGGAGGCACCAACGCTGGGCTGTCGAACCGTAAATCGCAAAACCGCTCGACCATTTGCCCTAAAGAAACAGCTACTAAATTGCTTTCAGATATCGGAATTTGCAGGCAATAAAGAAAATCTCGCGCACCCGAGAGCCACTGGATCCACTGGAGCGCATTGCAAAACTGCCGGAACATAAAATCTTGATTGTCGGCAATTTTGATTTGAATATTTTTTTCGAATTCGTGTATATGATCTAAATTCGACCTGTTATTTGCATATTTTGCATAAATAAATGTTCGAAATAAATCTGGACCACAAACCACAGTGGGCTTTAATTCATCGGGGCAATGTGCAATATGTTTTTCGATGCGCCGCAAGAGCTTTTGCTTGTTGCCAAAATACCTCCAAGTTCCTCGCATGCATCCGCTATAAAGCGCTAAGGAAGGCCGTACGACAGTATCGGAAAATATCTGAGCCGCACGACGGGCTTCGTGCAAGGACTCTGAACTCAAATTGGATGGAAGCACCCAGCCATGCAAAAGGTCGCTGTGCGACGAAAAAGATATTGTATTGCGTTCAGCACTCAATACAACTTTATTTAATATCGATTTTTTGCGTTCGAATCTAAACATTCAAAAGCCAACTTTACGAAAGAAAAAGAACCAGTTTTTCAGAGATAAAATTTTCGAGTTCAGAGGCTTTTAAAATAGTATGACCAGACGAAGGAGGCTTCAACCATTTTCGGGCCGCTGCTAAACAAGCAGGAGTTGCATCGGACTCTATTACAATGGCGCTAAAAAATGAATCTTCGCAAACCCCCTGAAAAGCTGCCGCAATATTTCGAGCTTTTATAAAAACAATATTATCGAGTGAAACTCCTTCGAATTCTAGCAGCGCCGGCTCAATATGCACATTGGCTGAGTATTCAGTAATCCAGGCCACTCTCCAGGTTAAACTGGAAAATCTCTGACTCGGTTTTGCATTTTTATTCTTCAAAAGAATTTGAATCGCTTTTTTATACTCTTTAAATTGCGTCTTTTTTCCGTCGATAGAAATGGGCAGCAGCTGTGATTTTAAAATTTGAAGCCCTTTAAAACCGAGCAACTTAACTTGCAAATTAACCCCAATTTTAAATATTAAAAGAACTGACTGAAAGAAAGTTCAGAAAACAATGTCCACCCAGGCTCGCCCAAAATGCGACCGTATGCCAAACTAGGCCAAATTTGCAACCCTTTAATATCGATATTGAGCCGCGCAGAACAACTTGCGCTGTTTACAGATTCTAATTTTTTAAAACTTTTATCTTTGGCTACACCGCCTCTTCCAACAACAACTTCGCCTTGAATCGAGTCGATGTATGCAATGAGAAACTGAGTGTCGAGATTAGACCAAACAGGAAAATCATAAGACATAGAATTGCGATAAGCCCAGTAACCTTGCATGTATCTGAACAATCTATTGCCACCGTTACTGGCATAAAGTGGGTAACTTAAATTAGTGAGCCCCTGACCCGAACCCAGTAAATATGTGGTGTAGGGCGAGTATGTTTCTTTAGCGTTGAGCGCATTAAGCCCAGTACGTGTTGATAAAGAACCTCTATAAGTAAGAGAATGTCCTCTAAAACTCATTGAGCTCGAAATAGAACTTGTAGCCCTTTGAAAATTTAGTGCCGGCAATTGCTGCAGGCGCCCGTCTGTTACTTTACCAAGAGATATAGTTTGCTCGGCACCTAAATTGGGCCGTGTGCTCCAGTTGATGTATTCGCCACTTATTTTATTTGCGCTTGCTGTGTAAAAGTTAGTTTCGAACAAACTCCACGAAAGTTGGCCCCCAATATTGAGCAACGACGCATTTTGAGCGCCTACTTCCCTAAAAATAGGACCACTTGATGGCTTAATTTGTGACATTTGAGTGTGAACATCGAGCACAAACGACGAAGGTCTAAACCTAAATTGACTCGCAACGTTGAATCCGTTTTCTCGCAAATAACTAAAAGTGTAGGAATTGCGAGACGTTCCACCTACAGAGTAACAAAGCATAGATTCACCTGTGTCAGAAACACAAGGAACAATATAAATGAGTCCGTTAAACCTCTCATTAGAAAACACCGAAAACCGCAAATCATCAAAAACGCGATTGTTCACATAAGTCGCCGAACCACTCAGCGATCGGGTTAAAAAATTATATGCTCCAAAAACCTCTATACGGTGCCTCTCCATTTCGTCCATAAATGGAACACTTGCTAAACCTAGACTCCAACCGCCAAACACAGGGGGCACAACTGTTGGATACGAAAACAAGTGACCATTGCGATAATGTGCCTCTTCGTTTGTGTATTTTACATTCTGCTGCTCTAAAGATTGAACCGGCGTGGGACCGTATTGCTGGGCGGTCGATTTTTTTTCTAGTGATGCTAATTTCCGACGTTTTGCAGCAGCATAGCGCGCATAAGGCGGATAATAATTCTCAAATCCCGGCCATTTTTTATAACTATTATTTTTGCCGTCTTGTTGCGCCCATGCCGCAAAGTTTTCTTTTTGCCGTTTGACATTAAATTTAACCAAATCGTACCGACCGACTTCATACACCCAACTGGCTAAGGCGCCTTCAGAGCCCCAAAATTTAAGACCATCGACCCATTCTGGCAACGCAAATTCTGGAGTGATTTGCTTGCCATCAAAGGTAAATATCCCTAGTAAATCGCTCCATGCACCGAGCAATTGATACTGCCCATTTGCGAGCTCAACACCATCCTTAATAAAAATTTTGCCGGCATTTAATAAATTCGAAGAGGTACCGTCGGTGCATACTTTTTCTAAACTCGTTTTTTCTTGATCTTCGTCTACCAGGAGAGTCACACAATTTCTGGCCTCAACCTTAGATTCCGAACGGTAAAAATTAAGCATTTTAATTTGATTTGGATTTTCCCATTTTTTAATAACTGTTTCTTTTTCACTTTGAACATCGAGGGCAATCAAATGCGTTTGGCCTCTTGCGTTGGCTAAAACCATGGCTCTACCGCGCCCTAATGCCATAATTTGAGAAACAATGAGAGGGTTAGCTTCGGAGCTGATTGCAAAAACCTGCGAAGGTAACAAATTGTCATCGGAAATATTTTTAAGTTCACCTTTAAAAGGAACGTATTGGACATAATGAGAAGCGGTACCATTGCTGTATTTTTTTGAATGGGCCGTCCAAAAACCACCATTTTTTGTTTCTGCGGGGTGAAAATCGAACCTGTCGTTGCCGCGAATATTTAAAGGAAGTCGCACCGCTTCACCTTTTAAATCGATATATAAAAGTGTGCTTTGAGCAGGCGGAGAAGCCAAATTCGACGTGTACACGCCATTAGAAGTGACAACCACATCGGAAGGATACGAGGAATTGAGTAATATTTGTTGCTTATTTTTTTCATATATAGACGGCATTTTTGTGAGTTTATTTTGCCATAAAGTTAATTCATGCGATTTAAAATCTTCGTATACATCACCTCCCGATTTATTGAGATATTTTTTTAATGTGGCATTTACGCCTGTTAAAAAAGGAGGAGTGACTAAATTAAAAAAGAGATCCTTGTGCAAATCGCTTAAGTCTCCTTCTTTCATATGATTCACAACATAATTAAAAAGCCGGCCAGAAGTCACATATCCTCTGCTATTAGTATCTCCAGAGGCGTGGTACAATGAATTAAGGCGATCGTAAGTGAGCCAACTTTTTTTAAGAGCCATGGTGCGCACAATGCCAAGAGTTTCGAGGCGACCCATACTTTCGGTTAAATATTCAGGCAAACCCTCTATCCACCACAGGGGAATCATGGCCAACATTACGGGTCTGCCCGCAGGACCAAAATTAGGATCGATGTGCTCGTACATCATACGGTGGGTTAATTCATGCTGAAACAATGCTGCATTAGAACCAGTTGCAGATTGAATTTCTAAATTTTGAGTGGCAAAGTTTGCAAAACTTGCCCCCCCCCAAGAACGGGAGTTCACAACAATGGGGATTTTTTCAAAACTCGATTTTAAATAGTGCGCTGGAAATAATTCTGGAGGTTCTGTTTTATCATCAAGCTTAACGCCCAATAATAATGAGAAATCGGGATACGCTGCCTCCACTGCGGCAAGTCCTGTTTTAGCAAAGGGGAGCGCTTTTTCGTCGTAGTAAACAACAAATTTTTGAGTCTCGAGGCGTTTCCAATTGACATCGCGTTGGTTACCCGCGGGCTGCAATAAAATATTTGTAGGCACTGCCCATCCCACCTGCGACATAAATGCCACCTTTAAAGTAACAAAACAGTGCAATAAATTAAATTTCGAAAACTTCATTTCGCCAACCTTTCGCGCGCTTTTTCGAGATCTTCAAAAGTATCAATGCCAAAAGGCTCATGCGATGCTTGAACAACTCTAATTTTCCAGCCGGCTTCAACTGCTCTGAGTTGCTCAAGGCTTTCAAGTGTTTCTAAATAAGAAGGTTTGAGCTCTGCTGCAAATTTTTTTAATGCCGCGCAGCGGTACGCATAAACGCCCATATGATGCAGAAAATAAAACTCTTTATTGCTCTGTGCCCCAATTGCATTTTGCAATCCTTGAGCCGTAGCTCCAAAAATTTCTCGTGGCCAAGGCACTGGTGCTCTTGAAAAATACAACGCATCACCATTTTCAGACAAAACAACTTTAACAACATTGCTCTTCAAGAATTCCGAAATTTCGAACCGCTTGAATGCCAGCGTCCCCATGGGTGAATCTGGATTTATTAACATCTCTTCGCACAGTGAAACAACATCATCTTCAGAAATAAAGGGTTCATCGCCCTGAATGTTTACAACTAAATCGTGCTCTTGAAATTCGGGGTAATTTTGCAAAGCTGCATAAATGCGGTCGGTGCCACTGGGTAAATTTGGACTTGTCATTGCCGCAGCGGCACCTTTTTGGCGTGCCAATTGCGCAATACGTTCGTCGTCTGTAGCCACGCAAATGTGCACCTCAGAAATTTTTTTGTTTCTGAGCAAAGTATTTTTTACAGCCAATGCCCGCATCACAACGTGTTCTACGAGTGTAAAATTGCCTAACATTGCCAAAGGCTTTTCGGGCAAACGCGTAGAGCTTAATCGAGCCGGAATGGCAATGAGCACTCGGGTTTTGCATTCAACATGAGGCATCTGATTTTTGCAGTCTGTGTTCATATTTTGAGTTCCTTGAGGACAATCTAAACATGGTAGAGTATGAAAAGAGAATGAGCTTCTATCAATGCCACACTTTTGTTGGGAGAGTCGTTTGCCAAGCCCTCTTGTGCCGTCAGGTTTTGAAAGCCAACCCATGTGGGACACGTTTGAAGCTACATTTTTTTTAGTGGCTGGCCTTTCTATTGGCGTGGTTTTTGGCTTTTTATTTCCGTCATTGTGGCGCACATTCAGGCGGCGTTTTCGCAGTGTAAAACGATACGCACCTCTCGACGAAAAACTTTTGCCTCTCTTGCAAATAGATTTGGAACGACTGACCACTCCTGAATTGGAAACCGATTTACCCGAAGAATTAAATGCAGAGTCTTCTACAATATTGGCCACTCTTTTTGTATTAGCACGAAACGCATTCCAAAATTTAAAGCCGCGCGATGCGGTTCAGTACTATGTTCAAATTTTAGGTCATGAACAGGTTTCGAAACAACATACCAACCGGGCACTGTTTGAACTCTCTCAAGTTTATTTGCAACTGGGCCTTACCAGTAGAGCCTTTGACACAGCTATTGAACTACTCCACCGCAAGCCAAAAAACGAACATGTGTTTAGTTACCTTATTAATATGTGCATAGACAAATCGATGCTCGACAGATTGAAAGTAATTTTATCTCTTTACAAGGGAAATTTATCGACTCATTTACGATTGAATATTGCACATGCTTTATGCATTTTGGGCGAAAAATATTTGGCTCAGTCAAAATTTAAAGAAGCATTACAGTGTGCACGCGATGCCGTGCGGTGGCATATGGATTCTTCGCGTGCTCGCATTTTGCTCTGGCACGTTACTAGCATTCAAGTTTGGCAACCCGAAGACGGCGATGCGCGTTTGCTTTGGACCGCTTTTACAATTGACGCCGAAGCGCGGCACAATATTTTTAAGGACTGTCAGGTTTCTCCAGCGGCTGGAGCGGACAATCTCGCCAGACAAATTGCACATTTGAGCGTGACCCCTGCAATTATGGAGTGTTTTCGCGATATGCTGCCAGAGCTTAAGCGCGTGTTCGATGCACCGGGTCAAATTTTACCCCATTTAACAAGCCTTGAAGATATTTTGTTTATGGGCGCGCTTCCGTTGCTTTCGCAAAACATTGAAAACCCCGATGCCACATTAAAATCTCTTTTAAAACTCATGTGTCCGCGTCTTTCCGCGCCATTTTTTCAGCCGGCAGAAAAAAATTCTTCGCCTGAGTGGCGCCAATGGGTTTTGAATTCTTGGCAGTGGCACAAATGCAACCGGTGCCAAACTAGGGTTGAAAAATTTTTGTGGCAGTGTCCGAAATGCAATTCCAGAGAGACTTTTGAATCATGCGCTCCCCGCGCAAACACTGAGCACCAGGTCCAACCAGACTCAATTTAGTGAATAAATTCAATATTTAAGCCAAAATTTGCTCGATTCACAAAAATAAAATGGCGAGCCAGCCAAATTTTCCCTTAAAAAACAGATTGAAAGACCTTCAAACATGAACTACTGCATCTTTTGATCCGCCACCTAGTGAAAACAAACGCTTAATTAAGGAGCACTCCATGTCCACGCGACAGGGGACTAACACTCGCGCTATTGCCATTGACGCACTGACTCATATTTTAACTCGAAATATGCATGCAGATGCAGCGCTTGACCGTTTGTTTTCGCAACATCCCGAACTTCGTACTCTCGACAAAGCATTCATTTTTGAAATGGTTTATGGCTCTCTGCGTTGGCTTTCGAAGATGGATTGGATCACTTCGCACATGACCACCCGGCCCCTTGCGAGCCTTGATCCTCGGGTGGCAAATGCCATTCGCATTGGAACCTATCAAATATTTTACATGGACAGAGTGCCCGACCGTGCTGCAGTTTCTGAAACTGTTGAAGCAGTCAAAAAAATTGGCGCAACTAACGCGACCTCTTTTGTAAACGCAATATTAAGGCGTGTGGCTCGTAAGGCTGAGTATTTTCCAAAGCCCGATAAAGTAACACATACCGCCGAATATCTTGCAATGCACATGGCGCATCCTAAATGGATGGTCGACCGCTGGATTCAAAATATTCCTGTCGATAGGTTAGAGTTTGTACTCAGCGGCAACAACACTGCGCCTAAACATTCTTTGCGAATTATTACTAAAAATCCTGTTCCAAGCGGCGAAGATCTCGCAACTTATTTGTTACGTTCGTTTGGAATTCACAGCGAATGGCGCCCTCTCAAACAAGTTTTGAGAGTAGCATCGCTTCCGCCCTTTGGAATATGTGAAGCATTTAAGGCCGGTTGCTATATGGTTCAAGATGAAGCAGCTCAACTTGCTGTTTCGTTAGTAAACGTGAGCTCAACCGACACTGTGCTTGACGCCTGTGCTGCACCCGGCGGAAAATCTATTGCACTTTGGGACTCTGGGGCACTCACACAGAACATGTTACTTTGCGATTTTTCTCAAAAAAGAATTAATTTATTGCAAAGTAATTTAAAACGCGTAGGCCTCGAAGATGTGCCAGTTGCGCACGGCGATGTTACTTTAGTGGCCCAAGGAAAAACTTTTTCTAAAATAGTTCTCGATGCCCCATGTTCCTCTATGGGAGTGATTCGCCGACACCCCGAAATCAAATGGCTCCGCAGCCCTGCAGATATTACCCAGTGCGCAATAGAACAAGAACGACTGCTGGCAGGTCTGGCACCTGCGGTCGCTCCAAACGGCGAACTCATTTATATTGTTTGCAGCAACGAGGCCGAAGAAACAGTTTTGCAATCGGAGAAATTTTTAAATCGTCATCCTCAATTCGAAGTTGTTACGTTAGATGGCAGAGTGCACGATTACTATCGTAAATATGTGACTCGCCGCAACGAACTCCTTATTTTGCCAGGAAACTCAGACGAATTAGATGGTTTTTACGCAATTGTTTTCAAAAGGCGCTCTTAATATTTATATTTAAGGAGTCTCTTTATTATGGCAAAGGCAATTTTCAGAAATTCTTTGCCATTTTTTATTTGTATTTTTAATCTTTTTTATTTTACATTATCACCAACTAAAGCCTTTGCATGGAACGCCGATGGCGATTCTTTTTCTAGTTACCCCGTAATGCGAGACGAAATTTTTGAGGCCATTCGAAACGCCCAATCAAAAGTGTTTATTGCTTCCTTTTTGCTGACTGATGGCGACATTGCTAGTGCTTTATTTTCTGCAAGGCTCAAGGGCCTTAAAGTGAAAGTGCTGCTCGATCAAAAATCGAGCAAACATTTTTTGTCGCGGCAAAATTATCTCGCACAAAATGGGGTCGAAACTCATTCCAAAAAACTAGCTCCGTTTGAAATGGAAGGTTTGAGTACAGTTTTAATTGACGACGATGTCTGGCGATTGAATGCTAAACTCGATGAAAAATGGGATGGCCCCGTGCGCATCGATAGGTCGCCATTCACACCATCCGAAATGGAAGCGTGGTTTACGGGCGAAGCTATTCCTAAGCCAAAACTTATGCAGCCCTCGCCTGCAGACAATGCAGCAATTCCCCCCGAAAGTGCCAATACTTCGACTCGCGTGCGTCGATCACGGAGAACCGGGTCTGGTACCATAGCAAAGAGTGAACAGGATCAGGGCGACAGCATCCCTCGAAGACTTCCACGCGAAACCCGATTGCAAAAAATGAAATCGGGAAAAAACTGGAATGAGTCCGATGGGGCCGGTTCGAAGCAGGGACATATTCCCGCTGCACCGGCTGCAGAATCAGATGTGCTCGAGTGAGCATTTTTGGTTTGAGCACTTGATTAAAATACGCAGAAGATTTGCATGGGGTACCCAGATGAAAGTCCTGGCACAGTTTCGTTCTTTCCTCATTTCTACCAGCGTCATGCTCAGTGCTGGATGCTCCATGCGTGGGTGCACCGGAGAAACCAAAGACATTCCACCAGAAGATCAACTTCATTCCTATATTAGTATGGCAGTGAATGTGACTTTGCCCGAACAGCGCGAAGAGCTTGTTTCTTTAACTACGGGCGCGCTCAAAAGCGCATTGGTAAATGCCTCAGAAGAGTCTTTCAAAAAGGCATATATCGATAAGAAATACGATTTTAAAACATTTGAAATTGTGAGTCGCAAAGACAATCCCGATTCTAAAGAAATCGAATTAGATTTTAAACTTGTATACCGCAGCTGGCATGCCGGCGAAGCACCCGACAGAGCACCTCTGCTAGAAACCGTGAACCGCGCCAGTATGGTTTACGATCATGGTCAGTGGGCATTGTCGCGTGTTGAAAGCTTAAGTTCGAGCTTTGAGTGGGAAGTGGGCCTTCCCATGGATGGCGTTTCGACCACAGGCGTAAAGCCAGAAGACCCGCCTGTTGAAATCGAGTCGTCTCGTGAGCAAAATATAGAAGAACAAAAGCAGCGTGAAGAGCCAACAGAGGAACTCAAAAAATGAAAAGAATTCTCATTGCCGACGCAAGCAAAGCCAGTTTAGTTATGACGAGCGAAGTGTTTAAAGATAACTTTCCGGGAGTACAAGTTGTTGTGGCACGAACTTCAGCCGACGCACTTGAGTTGGCAAAAACCTGCGGCGATGTAGATGCCTTTATCATTGATTTCGATTTGCCCGATCGCGACGGTGCCAACACAGCCGCAAAGCTTAAAAAAATATCGGACAAACCCATTCTCATCACTGCATTCGATAAACCAGAAGTTTATAAAGCCATTGAAAGCGAATTGGCTGCTTATGAAGACTGTCAAAATTGGATCAAAAAACCAGTTCGTGCAGAATTTGTAGTGTCTATTGCTCAACGATTTATTGAAGGCCGGTACCGCACTCAAAGGCGCTTAGAAGTCGATTTTCCTGCCGTATTAGAGTGGATCATTAAAACTCCAGAGGCTCCCAAAGCTGCAGCCCTCGCGGCAAAAGCCAAAAAAACACCTCTCAAAACTGCTGCCGCCAAAAATGAACCGGCAACAAAATCAACAAAACCTTCAGCGACCGACATTGCTAAAGCCAATGCCGTTAACAAAGTATATATTCCTGTAACCATAAGCGATGCTAGCCATGGCGGCATAAAAATTTCGGTTTCAAAGGAATTTATTGCTCAGTCTAAAAACAAATTGTTGGCTAAAAATTTTAGTGTCAGCAGTGGAATAGCAGCAAGTGTGGTGTGCGCGAATCCTGAATTTTATTTAAATCCAGAATTTAATGCTACTGAATGGCAGAAAAAACAGCTTGAATGTGAAAGCTTAAACTTTGATTCAGGACTCGAATCGCTCAAAGGCAAAAAGAAATCGGGCACCATGAGCAACTTGAGTGCAACAACTAAAAAAACAGTTACGAGCAAAGAAGTTCCTGCAATACTGTGCGTAAAAGGCCAAACAGCGTGGTTTGGCGAAACAGAAACCGAACATTATTTTGGATTGCAATCGGACAGCAATGGTGTGACTAAAAAGATTTTTGAGGCAGCGCTTTTATTGCGCGAACAAAAACTTGCAGCGGCGCCTAAACCTTGCCCAAAATTAGAGACTGCACAACGCGCTCAGCAATCTCTGAAAAGCGCACGCGCACTGGGTGGCCGGGGACTGATGTGAGGGGTGCGCCCAAATCGCCTGCTTCGCGGATTTCTGGAATCAGTGGAATGTGGCCTAAAATAGGCAATTCGAACCGACCCGAAACTTTTTCTGCTCCACCTTTGCCAAAAATATGCGACTCTGTTCCGCAGCTGGGGCAATGAAAAGTCGACATGTTTTCGACAATTCCGATAATGGGCACGTCGGTTTTTTGAAACATGACAATGCCTTTTACAGCATCTAATAATGCGACATTCTGAGGCGTGGTAACAATAACTGCACCAGAAATTGGCAAGCTTTGAACCAAAGTCAACTGTGCGTCGCCTGTGCCTGGCGGCAAATCGATGACCATAAAGTCGAGCTCGCCCCATTCCACATCATAAAAAAACTGCTGCAACGCCTTCATAACCATGGGTCCGCGCCAAATGACAGCCGATTCTTCGGAAGCGAAAAAACCGAAGGACATCACTTTAACGCCATGGCCAACGGGTGGAATAATTTTGTTGTTTTGATTTACTTTTGGGTCTTCGTGCACGCCAAGCATCATGGGCAAACTGGGCCCGTAAATATCGGCATCGAGGAGCCCAACTTTGTAGCCCTGATTGTGCAAAGCCAAAGCCAAATTCACGCTTACAGTGCTTTTACCAACTCCGCCTTTACCGCTTGCCACAGCAATAATGCGCTTAACGCCTGGTATGGCTCTTCGTCCGCTGGGTGCTTTTTGCGTTGCGCTGGGCGGAGTTTGGGGAGCGTGATTGTGGTCTGCATGAGAATGATTGTGGCCAGGAGCACCAGCTGGTGCCTCCGGTTTAACCGAGGGCGCAGGTTTTTCTTTGCGTTCCATGTAAATAACAACCGATTCCGCGAGCGAAGGATACCGGCTCGAAAGCTCGTCGCGAATGAATTTTTCAACGGCAATTTTAGCTTTTAAATCGAGGCCATCGGAATAAAATCGCAGGCGGCTGCGATCGTTTTCTTGCTCAACGGCATGGGCTCGGTCGGCCCACGACATGGAGCCCAATAATGCTCGAATTTCTTCGGGGCAAGAGCAACCAAATCCGTGAACAATTTCGAGTAAAACGGAACTAGAAATGAGTCCTGATGATTGATCAGAACTTAAAAGCACAGAATTTTTAAACATTATAATCTTACCACACTTGTTCAATGCCTTTGATTTCGGGAAGGAGGTCTTTGAGCATTTTTTCAACTCCCTCGTAAAGCGTAAGAGCGCTAGAAGGGCAATGGGCGCAGGCACCCACCAATCGCACTTTTACAATTCCGTCTTCCAAATCGATGAGTTCTATGTCGCCACCATCGGCTTGTAAAATAGGTCGCACTTGGTTTTCAATAATTTCTTGCACGCGTGCTATCATGGGAATCCCTTCGCAGGTCGGTTTAATATTGTGTCGCACAAAACCGCCCGAATATGAGCTCAAGCGAAACAGTACAAACATAATCGGACTCTAAGCCCGGTCAAGCTAAAAACAATATTTAAAAACAACAAAAACCACCTTTGGGCACATTTCTGCACCCAAAGGTGGTTTTTAACTGCAAAAAGCTTTGCAATATTTGGGGTTTTAAGCCCCGCTGCAGCAATTGCTGCAAGAATTAGAACGCGTATGCGCCAACGAGGTAAACAGATGAATGCGATTTTAAACCGAGTTCTTTGTCAGCTGCTTCACCGTCATTGCCGCCTTTGCCTTTGCTGTTTGCATATGCCTTGTCGCCACCCGTTGAAGCCAAAGCAACATTTAACTCAAGTGCGAGGCCGCCTACAGAGTAACCGCCCCCAATGCCGATTGTTGAAACGTCAGCTTTCTTTTCGTCGGCAACGACACCGCCAGCAACGCGATTGTTCGTTACTGTATAGCTTGCGCCATAAGTAAGCATGTCGCCTTTTTGGAGCATATCGCCCATGCCAAATTGCATAGAGTCGCCGTTGAAACCTATGCCCATGAGTGTGTCTGTTGTTTTTGCTCCAGATTCCGCACCCAAAGTTAACTTACCGGCTTCATTCTTTGTGACTGCTTTGAGCTTGCTTACCGATTCTTGCTCAAACCAAACGCCCGCACCAATGTGATCAGCGGTATAGCCCAAGTTTGCTTCAACGTGCGAGACGTCGCCAACTTCGAGAGTTTCAGATGCTTTAACTTCTACAGTTGTAACAATTCCAGCGCCATCTTTAGCTTCTTTAACAGCTTTAATTTCTTTTGAAGTGCGAATTTGTGATTTTTCCATGCCATAAAACACAGCTGCTTTAACGCCTTCAACAGACGCCTTCACACCAACAACCATACCTTTTTCTTGCTTAGGCGAATTTTCACCCATGAAAGTATTTTTTCCACCGCCAATATTACGGCCATTAAAAACGCTAGCGGAGTTACCATAAGTAGCACTTATTGTAACGTCGTTTCCTTCAGAAACCACGATTTTTTGAGAAACCAAAAGTCCGTCCGTTGCTCCGAATTGAATAGGGCCAGTTGTAGCATCAACGCCCCAACCATCGGCGCCACCGATGCGAACGCGACCCAAGCTTACAGTTGTGCCAGACGGAAGAGCTAAACCTAAATCAGCACGGCGAACGCCAACTGTGTTGGGGGTTCCTACTGTACCTGGGTCTTTTGGCTTTGAATTACCATTCAGTTGAGCTTCAATTTGAGCGCGGGCAATGCCTTCAGACGCTTTCAAACCAAAACGAGCAAGGAGCACCTTGAAATCGGGAGTGTTTTGGCGCTCAGACTCTGCCAAATTTAAATACGATTGAACGAGGCCGTAAGGAACAACAGTTTTAACAACGGCTGCTTCTTCTTTTTTAGGAGCTTCAACTTTGACTTCTTCTTTTTTTGCTTCTTCTTTTTTAGGTTCTTCAACCTTATCTTGCGCAAAAGAAAGTCCAGAGCCAATGACAGACAAAAGTGCAACCGAACGAACAACGATCTTCTTCACGAGAACCTCCCTAGAATTCCATTTTGGACTTAAAAAACCACATAAAAAAGGTCTTCAAGCGAGGCGGAAAATAAAGCCAATCACATATTACGTCAAGGGGCGCACCAGGTTAAAAAAAAAGAATAACGAGATCACTGCCCATACTCTCCAATCCCAATAAATCCTTGCAGCACAGCAATTGAACAATTTTCATGCGTACTTTTAGTGATTTATCCGTACTTTCAAAATCGATAATCGCTTTTTTCACCACCGGCGGATTCATGAAACACGGCATCTCTGAAACAACTTTGACACACTTTTCTAGCTCCGGTGTGTTTAACAAAAAAATTCATTTCTAAAAATTCAACTTGCTCTTTACCATTTTGAAAATTGCATTGCGAGGGACATTTGAAGGGGCCGAAACATGCTAGACTCATGAAATACCGGAGGACCCCATGACGGCAGCCAAAAAACTCAACACATTGTCGATTGAGGAATTTCAAACTCAATATTTTGGAACCAAATGCCAATTTCACGAAGGCGAAGTCTGGCAAGCGCAAGCGACAACTCCAGATCACAGTTATCTTCAAAGCTGTTTTGCTGCATATCTGCATCAATATTTTAATAAAACTGGCGGCCCAAAACAGCCGGGTGGATGGTGGATTCTCACCGAAGTGGCAGTTCGATATTCAGCCAAAAGCCTTTTTAGCCACGATTTAGCTGGCTGGAAAAGATCTCGTTTTCCGGAACGCATGCGCAGGTACCCTATTACAGAACGCCCCGATTGGGTTTGCGAAATTCTATCGACCAATGAAACAAATGATTTGGTAAAAAAAAAGGCTGTACTCCATGAACACGAGGTCCCATTTTACTGGATTGCAGACCCGAGCGAAAAAGTCATAACGGTTTTTGAATGGAGCCCCAAAGGCTATGTCTCAATTTTAGACGTTACTGAGGGATTTGAAGGAAAAATACCGCCGTTTGATGCAATGCATTTAAAAGCAAATGTGCTTTTTGGTGAAGTAGACGAATAGTCTCAAAATTTACCAGGGATCTGCCCAGAATGTGAGATTTTGCCAACCTCGTTTATATACCATATGAGCAGAATTAATGGCCAAAATAGAGATAAATATCAAAGCCCCCTATAAAAATCATTGATATTTTCTTTTCTTTTTTTGTGATGTAGCATAGGTGCACACTTGAGAGCCAAAATTTGGCAATCGACTTAAATAATAGGTTTTAAAAGGAAAAAAACCATGAAAAAACAACTTCTCGTATCGAGCCTTTTACTTGCAACTCCTGCTGTTGCTCTTTCGGCTCCCGAACTCAGCGTTTTAAAAGCTAAAGCTCACGCCACTCAAAAAGACCTCGTTTCGGAATCGTTCATCACACCAAAATCTTATGCATCTAAAAAATGGGTACAAGACGCAGTGACTAAAGACTGGGTTGAAGTTGCAAACGAAGTACAATTCCGTTTGATTTTCAAAAAAGCCCGCCTCAAAGGTGCAGACTACAACTACGACAGCAATGGCGAAATGGACTACGAAGTTTTAGTTGAGCAAATTGATATTAAAACTGGCGAAAAATTCAGCATTGACAATACTTATTATGCTAAAAAATCGAAGCACTCAAAAATCAAGCTTTTTAACTGCGACAGCACATCAAACTGCCATAACGAAGGCGCTACAACACTTATGAGCATCAAAACTGTTGAAAACAGCGCTGTTTTAAGTTTTGAAAACACAGCAGAATTGCTACCAGAATTAGCTGCTACACAAGCTGTTTTTGTTATCGAAAAAAAATAACTAAATGACCACCGACGTTTGCATATTGAGTTATTTAAAGCAAGTCCTGGAAGGCCGCGGTGTCTTCCAGGACTCTGATATTTCAATTAATGTAAAACAATTCGAAGCTCTCAAAATCCGAGCTGAAAACGCCGAAAATCTTAATATGCAAGCGGTTTCGCAATGGCGCATTTTGGCTTCAAATACATTGCGCAATGGCGGCAAAACAGAAACGTGGGAAGCAGCAAATCAAAAGCTTGGGCACATGCTCAATCAAAATTTACCATTTGATTTTAAAATGATTTGCGCCCTGCAAAATGCACTTTCGGGCGAACCGGCGATTGTGCGCACAAGCCCCATTTACACAGCAGACGAACAATACATCGATTTTAAATACATTCCAGACCTCATACTAGAGTTGAATCAATCCTTAAGTAACCCTTTGCACGAAACACTTTATAAAGCATTTATGGCTTACACGTGGATTGTAACTGTGCATCCCTTTGCAAATTCCAACGGGCGCACCGCAAGGCTCATGGCCGATGGAATATTAATATCCGACGGCATGTTACCTTTATGTTTTGCCTCACCCGTGCAATCGCATGTGGCGCAAACCAAAGGCGGCGCTTTAAGGTCTGCAGAAACGTCTTTTTATACGTTTTTGGGTGGAATTATAAATTCTTACAAATTGGCACTAAACGAGATTTCATTTTAATATTAAGCAAAAATAATATGTAACTTTAAATTGCGTATCGCATTTTAATATCTAATGCATTTTTATATTCCTTTTTGACCCAAGCGAGGTCTTCTGGAATATTTTCTGCAATAGATTCGATTTCTGCATTTTCAAGTTTTTTAAAATAATCTGTTAAAAAATGCACAGCACCATTAAATTCTTCTAGAATGAAATCCCATTCTGGTGTTTTGTCTATGGAGTCGACCATTCCCAACACTGTTTTAAAATTGCGCAGTGCCGAGGCTCGGTTTAAGACTTTATGACGAAGATTTCCATCAGGCGACATATTGAACTATCTTACGTTGCAACAACGTTTGAGTTAAAAATAGAGGACTCTTTTTGGGTGGTCTGGGTGTTGCGCCAAAAGCGCTCTGGTAATACATCTTGAGACAATTCTCCTCGAGCTAAAAGTTTGCGAATGCGCCCAGAAAGTTTTGAAACCTCCAGACCTGTGACACTCTCTAGAGTGAGCAGGTTTGCATCGGGGTAAGCTCTAAGCAAATTGTGTACCATGTCTAATAGCACTTTATTTTCAAGGTCTTCGAGGCACGAATTTTTGAGATCGTAATTGAGGGTCAAGCTAAAAGTCTTACTGTTGTTTTTAGATTCTAAGAGCGCAGTAAAAATATCGTCTGGAATGTGACTCGGCGTGAGCACCCCGTTTTCCGATTCTTCGATCATGGAGCGCAAACAATTGCGCAGTTCGCGCACGTTTCCGTGTGCCCAATCGTACCGGCAAAGCAATTCTTGCGCAGCAGGAATAACGCTAAACTGCTTTTTGCCAAAGGATTTACACAAATGATCTACAAGTTGCGGAATTTCTGATTTTCGGTGTCTTAATGGTGGTAAATCGATTGTGGCACCCTTGAGCCGCTGCCACAAATCGCGCCTAAAAGTGCCTTCATTGGACCGTTTTTCTAGTCTTCGTTACATGCCGAAATTACCCGCACATCGATGCGCTTTGGCTTCACTTCGCCCACGGGAGTCACTTCTTGATTTTCAATAACGCGCAACAGAGCAACCTGCGCTGCCAGAGACAAACTTGCTACTTCATCTAAAAAAACCCAGCCGCCATGTGCCGATTCTAATATCCCTTTTCGTGCCACCAAAGCCCCCGTAAAAGCACCTTTGGCGTGACCAAATAGCTCGCTTTCGAGGAGCGAAGGCATAATTCCGCCGCAATTCACTTTAATAAAGGGTTTTGTTGCAGATTGTGAACGCAAACACGCTTCAAAAATATCGGCCACAACTTCTTTGCCTGTGCCAGTTTCGCCAGAAACATGCACCGTACGTATGGCAGAGTTCAATATCTGCGGAACTCGCCTTACTATTGAAGTTAAAGTTGCACCGGCATATTTGCCTTCAAGAGCTGGTAATGCCTGAAAAGACAAGCGTCTGCGCTGCAATATGCGATAAATTTGCATGCATTCTTCGGGAACATTTAAAAGGTCTGTTTTTTTAGAAATAAATCCATCGGCACCAGCGCCTTTAAAGCGCAATACCGTGTCTGCGTCGTCAAAGCCAGAGAACATGACTATGGCGCAATCAGGGTATTGTTCTCGCACCAATGGAGCAAGTTTAAATCCCGCTTCGTCGTCGCCGTCCCTAGACAAATCGAGCACTACAATTTGCGGCACAGTTTCGCTGGTGCGACGCAACCAGTCGGTGCCAGATAAAAAAGTATTGACTTCGAAATTATCGATTTCTACAGTGGTTCCCTTTGGCGCAGTGGTACGCAAGTGGCTTAAATATTCAGAAAACACTCCTTGAGCCGCTACAGTAACAAGGCAAGAATCATCAATAAAATGAACAACTATGGTAGTCAAAACATCACCTCTGGCGGGCCGATTCCGGATGGAGTCACACCAGCCGTATACTCAAGTGATGAATCAAAAACAACGAAATTATGAGCTCCCTCAAATAACATGAAATTTGCACGGAATTTTTTACAAATAGAATTTTAAAATTGGGCACATACATGACAGTTAAAGTTCAGACTCCGCAAAGCCGAAACAAATCATAGGAATATGAAATAAATTAAATTTTTTCTTGAGGCTTTCAAATGCTTAAATATATTTTTACAGTCTGTAAAAATAGATATTGGGAAAAATTTAGCCAATTAATTCTGGTGTTTATAGTCTTAGGATGTGGCTCAAACTCCAAAATTGCTGGCAATAGGGAGCAAAGTAGGGAACTGTCGGGCACGAAAACTGACCACTCTGTTTTAAGTCCAAACTCAGTTTTAGCAGCAAATAATGCCAAATCTCAGTCTAAATCAGCAGAGTGTGGTCCAAGCATACCAGAGTCAGGGCAGCGCCTTACAAAGCTTGAGTACGGAAATGTCATTCGAGATATTTTCCGATTGGAGCAAGATTTTTCAAAAACTTTTGCACTGCCTTCAATGGGTTCTGCAGGTTTTAGCACCGAAGGAAATGCCCAAAATGTATCGAGCGAAATTGTTTTAGACTTTTACGATGCTTCGGTGGCTGTTGCCACTGCTGTTTTAACAAAACCGCCGGCTTTTTTTGCCAATTGCACCGGTGAAGAAGCTTGCGTTAAAAAAATAATTGATACTCTCATTTTACAAGGTTTCAGACGCCCTCCTACAGCCGAAGACACACAGAAATTTTTTAAACTCTATTCTTCAGCAACTGGGGCAAATTTTAGTTCTGGCATGAAATTAGTAATACGCGCTTTGTTACTTTCGCCACATTTTATTTTTAGAACTCCCGATAATACAATTCAACCTACTGGAGATTTGGGGCTCGTTTCTCTTTCAGATTTTGAACTCGCCAGCAAACTTTCGTTCTTTATTTGGGGCTCGGTTCCGGACGAAGAACTTTTAAAGGCGGCTGCCGCTGGGCAATTAAAAGATCCAAAAAATATTACCGCGCATGCTCTGCGCCTTTTAAAAAGTCCTAAATCTGTCTATTTGTCGCGCACTTTTGGCGATCAATGGTTAGGCCTTGCTAAGCTGGACAAAGTAAATTTAGATACTACTAGATTTCCGGACTGGAATGCCTCAGTGCGAAATTCAATGCGTTCTGAAACATTGATATTTATAGATAACTTGGTTAAAAATGACCTCAGCCCCCTAGAAATTATAAAAGCCAATTATTCCTTCGCAGACCAAAATATTGCCAAAATTTACGGAATATCTGGTGGAGCAGCAACATTTGAAAAAGTTCCTTTAGATGCCAATAGGCGCGGAATATTATCTCAGCCAGCGCTCCTGACCATGAATTCTGCAGGAGATCACACGACTCCTGTGCAACGCGGAAAGTGGGTTTTAGAAAAAATGCTCTGCGCTGCTCCACCGCCTCCGCCAGATAATATTCCGGCATTGCCGGCAGGACAAAATATGGCCACAAAATCTGAAGCTCAAATACGCGAACGCCTTGCTGCACACAGAACACAGGGAGCAACTTGCTGCACACAGAACACAGGGAGCAACTTGCACCGCCTGCCACACAGCAATGGACCCCATAGGTCTGACTTTTGAAAATTTCGATTCCTCCGGTATTTACCGCAGCAAATATGGCGATGGAACAGCAATAGATGCCTCCGGAGTGCTGCCCACAGGAGAAAAACTTAAAAATTTTGTAGACCTGGCAAATGTATTAGAACAGGACAATCGGTTTTCCGTATGTTTTGTAGCGCATTTATCATCGTTTGCAAATGGACTCGACATGATGAGTTCTCAAAACAAATGTCTTGTAGAAAATATCGCAAAAAACACCATTCAAAAAGATTTAAAAATTTCTGACGTTGTGCTTGAAATTGTATTGAGCGCGCCATTTAGATTCCGAAAAATCGCAAAGTAAAAGCATAATTGACTCGAATTAAATGACGGAGAAACGCTAGTGAAAAAATGGTTGATTCCCCGCAAAACATTTTTAAGAGGCGCAGGAAGCGGCTTGTTACTGCCAATGCTCGATTCTATGTTTATTAATGACGCACAAGCCTTAGCAGTGACGGCCCGATTTGCAGCATTTTTTATGCCTTTAGGAATTTACGGCATGGGTTACGACCCCACTAAAACGGGAGCCGCACGGTATTTTCCCACGAGCCCAACAGGCCCCGATGGAATGGGAGCGTGGTTACCCAGATCTGTTGGCCCTTTGGCGGCACCATTACCTCTCATATTAGAACCTCTAGAATCATTCAAAAAGAAACTTGCAATTTTGAGCAATGTGGGAACAATGCCCGGCGATGATATAGACAATGGAAGAAATCATTCCACCGCAACAACAGCGTGGCTCACATCGGCATGGAGCTCTGCCGAAGAAGCAAAACAAATAAATATTATGGATCAAAATTCTGGTGCTAAAAAACCTGGAAACAACACCCCACCCGATTCTATTGATCAATATATTGCAAATAGTTTAGGAATACCCGAGGGAACATCATTAGTTTTAAATCCGGACGACGGAGACTACAGTGAAAATGAGACCGGTGGACATGGCGGATATATTTCTTACAATTCAAAGCTGAGCGACAGCGGCAGCACAATTGTTAAAAAAACAACCGACCCCATGAAGGCATTTAATGTTTTGTTCGGAAATTGCGGAAATAAGCTTTCTGATGCTGTAAAAGTAGACAATAAAAGTGTTCTCGATTTTGTAAAGTCTGATATCGAAAACGTGCAAAAAAAAGCTGGCACCGCAGACAAAGCACGCCTTGCCGCATATTTTCAAAACATTAGAGATCTTGAAGTAAAACTTGAAGCAGCGCAAAAACAATGTCCCTCGCCTCCAGCACAAGATCCACCTTTCCCCGGCGGGGAATTAGACTGGGTTACAACTGTAAATTTAATGGTGGACGTTGTGGCTCTAGCATTGTCATCTGGAATAATGCCAATTGCTACCCTCATGACGCGCAACGAAGGTGGCAATGAAACATACGGCAAAGCAGTCGATTTACACTCAAATTTTTTGGGCGTAGATGGACAAAAAGTAAAATTTCAGACGCCAACATTGGGCATTCACTTCGATATCACTCACGTAGATTCCGACAACGCAGTGGCAGCCGCAGAACACATTGCATATTCGCAAGTGATGACCTGGTTTGTGGCGAGACTTTTAGCAAAAATGGACTCCATGCCTGCTGAACCCAACGGTTTAACCCCGTTGGATAATAGCATCATCTTGGTCGGTGCGTGCCACTCACATAGCGGTGACCATAATACCCACAATTTACCAACCTTACTAGCTGGCGGAAAAGCATTTGGCATGGCACAAGGTGAGCACATTCAAATGCCAAAAAACACAGATATTGGCGATTTATTTTACACAATGACAAAAGCCATGGGTGTTGCAGGAACTTCGTTTAATGGCCGGAAAAAAATATTGCCGAAAATATTTTAAAAAATATGCGCTTATTTCGAGAAAAATATAAATATTTCTTAGAGAGGCTATTTATAGACAGAATCTCTGGTCAAAATGAAATATTTGCGTTTCAAGATTTAGATGTGCGAATCATTAGTTTACCAACAGAGTCTTTTTCAAAAACAAACCCGCCAGCTTTAAGACATTCATCGGCATTGTTTTTTTGCACCCAAGCTAAAACACCTTTTTTTGCACTCGCACTGGCTGTGCCAGAACACTCTAGGGATTTAGATTTGGCATATTTATTTTTAAATTTTTCGTTTGCTACTTTAATTTGCTCCTTGCTCACACCGCAGCTATTTTTGCCTTTGCAGGAATTGATTCCAAAACACTGGTCGTTTTTAGGCGCGGGTGTTTGTGTCGCAGAAATAACATTCGGCACTGCGGCGGAACCTGGAGCAACTGAAGCCCCGGGCGCATCAGATTTAACGGACTCGGACTGAGGCGCTGCAGTTTCTTCGGCAACTGCGGACGAATTTTGAGACGCCAATCCCAATGCGAATCCAGCGGCAGCAGCAGCAATAAGCGAATCTTTTAAATTCATAAAATATGTCTCCAGTTACAATTTAAAGGAACGTCAAATTAAAATTTTCTAATTCATTTATTTACAGTTTAAGAATTTTGGCCACCGTCAGGCGGCAGATTTTCATCGCTACCAGGAGGTAATAAATTACTACTTTCCGCTGCAGATGTGGAATTACTATGCGCCTCCAAGGCCAAGTGCTCTTTTTTCTGTCGTTCCGCTTCTTCGGCATTGTGTTTCTCGGCATCTATTTTTGCATTTTTTTCGCGGTTTTTTTCTATAATCTTAAGAGAAATTACCGATAGTTCAACCATTAAATAAATCGGAGTCGATACTAGCACCTGACTAAAAACGTCTGGTGGGGACAAAATCGCGCCAATAATAAAGCTTCCTAAAAATACAATTCTGCGATTTTTAGAAATCGTTTGCGACGAAATCAAACCTGCGAAACCCAGAAGTGACATAACCACTGGAACTTCGAAAATGATTCCAAAAATCAATACCATTGTGGACAAACTACTGAAATAATTTTCAACCGTAAGCATTACTGTTGCGTATTGACTTGCCCACTCAATGGTATTGCCTAAAAATGAAGGAACAATGACAAAAAAACCAAACGACACGCCTGCAAAAAATAAAACAATACTGGCAATAACAACAGGCAAAATAATTTTTTTCTCTTGCGGATACAATGCAGGCGCAACAAATCGCCAGAGTTCTCGAATAATAAACGGAGCACTCACAATTCCTGCCACAATGAGACAGACTTTAAAATTCATCATGATGACTTCGTACAAACCTATAGAAATAAGTTGTGCACTTTTGCCATGTGCTTTCATGTATTTTTCGTAGGGGCTACGTAAAAATTCTAAAATATAATCCATGAAACTCATAGAAACTATAGACCAAAATAACAACCACAATAAACTTTTCACTACGTGTTTACGGAGTTCAACCACGTGCGAAACTAGACTCATTTCGCCTTGACTTTGGCCTCCAGAAACTTCGCGCTCGCGATTGAGTTTCTGTTTTACGCCTCTATTAATGTAGCCCGAAATAATTTTGAACACAGTTTTGCCCCAAACGACGGGTTTTTACCACCCATTCATTATTTTTTGGCATTGAGCCAATTGCTACCAGAACTGACGTCGGTCAGTAACGGAACAGAAAATTGCACTGCTCCTTCGAGCGCTTCATGCATCAAAGCACATACAGCATCGACTTCGCTCACGGGCCCTTCGAGAACAAGCTCATCGTGCACTTGCAACACCATACGCGTTTGCAAACCATTGTGCTTCAAGGCCTGGTGAACGCGCAACATGCCAAATTTCATGACGTCAGCCGCTGTGCCTTGAATGGGCGAATTGATCGCCATATTTTCGGCACCGCGCTGATCGAGGCCTGATCCTACGCGCAATTGTGGCAATGGACGCGGACGTCCAAAAAGAGTTTTCACCATTCCAGTTTCGTGCGCCTCGATTCGTTTGTTATCGAGGTACTCACGCACCTTTGCAAAATTCATAAAGTAACGTTCAATAAACGATTTGGCCGCTTGCAGCGTTATTCCTTGTTCTTTTGCTAGGCGTTGAGGCCCCATTCCGTATATAATTCCAAAATTGATTGTTTTGGCATTCGAACGTTCTTCATACGTTACTTCAGATGGTTCTTTGCCCAATATTTTAGCTGCGGTTTCGCGGTGAATATCGGCACCTTTTTTAAAGGCGTCAATCATCACTGGGTCGTTGGACAAATGCGCCAACACTCGTAACTCAATTTGAGAATAGTCCGCACTTATTATGGCCCTATTGGGCGACAATGTAGAAAACGCGGCGCGCACTTTTTTACCCCAAACGGTGCGAATGGGAATATTTTGCAAATTAGGGTCGTTGCTAGAAAGTCTTCCTGTAGCAGTACCAATTTGATTAAAATGCGTGTGAATGCGACCAGAACATTTTTTAATGAGCTGGGGCAATACTATAATATACGTGTTCAAAAGCTTCGAAAGTTCACGAAATTCTTGTATTAAAGCGACCACAGGATGCGCTTCAAACTGCTCGAGCACTGCAGCATCTGTTTTAAAGCCCAATGTTGTTTTTGCCATTTTACCTTTAAAACCGAGCTCATCTTGCACTTTTAATCGTTCAAACAACACTGCCCCTAATTGCTTGGGGCTGGCAATATTAAAGGTTTCGCCTGCAGCAATAAAAATTTGTTGTTCAATTTCCATGAGCCGAGAATGAATTTCATCGGACATCTGCAACAATTGCGAATGATCAACGTGCACTCCCGCACGTTCCATATCGACAAGTACAAGCAATATAGGCATTTCCAGTTCGTAAAATAAATTCTGCAGCGATTTTTCGGATATTTCTTTTTCTATTTTATTCCAAATTCTAAATGTTGCATCGACGTCTTCGCAGGCGTATTCGCAAATTTGCGCTAAGGGAACTTCGAGCATAGTACCGCGGCCAATTTTTTTACCAATCAGAGTGCTTGTGGGTATTTTTACGAGGCCTTCTTTGCGCCAAGTCTGCTCATCAAGCCCATAGCCACCAGCCACAGGGTCGCACAACCAGGCACCCACCATGGAACAAAACAATGGTGCATCACCTAAAGTAACACCCACGTTTAAGAGCTGATGCATATCGAACTTTAAATTGTGCGCGACAGCAGCAGATTTTCGAATTTTAAATGCCTCGGCTAACTTCGCCCAAGTTTGAATGGGATCTAATAAAATAGCCTCACGTCCACAAAGTGGTCCGCCATTCAGATGGACATCGCATGCAGGAATATAATGGGCTTCGCCGCTTTCAAAACAAATACTGAATCCGATGGGGCGATCTTCTAGAATATCGAGCCCAGTGGTTTCGGTGTCAAACGCAAAAATTTGAGTGAGTGGCGAAACGATGCGTTGGCAAATAGCTGTTAATTTTTCGACAGAATCTACCAGCTGATAATTGCGAGTTCCCCATTCGCCAGATTCGCGGTCGATTTGCAATTTATGAATTGGTTTAATTGAAGCAGCTGCTATAGTATTTCCAAAAATATCGACTATTTGACCCTCAGGGCACCCAACAGCATTTGCTGCTGTATTTTTTTTATTCTTACCATTTTTTTTGGTCTCACCATTTTTTTTAATTTCCCGTGCGAGCTTTTCAACCTGGGGTGCGGTTATGGTTTTCAATAACGAGCCCATGCGCAATTCAGAAAGCACAGTTCGTGTTTGCGGCTGAGACATCAAAGAATCGAAATCGAGTCGCAATGAATTTAATTCATATTCTATTGGTACAGTCTGGCAAATAGTAACTAACCAGTGCGATAAAAACGCGCTTTCTTTACTGTCTATTAAAAGTAGTTTTGTACGAGGATTACTAATACGATCAATATTATCGTACACGCCCTGCAACGAGCCATATTCAGATACGAGTTTAGCAGCACCTTTTTCGCCAATGCCTTTTACTCCGGGAACATTATCGACGGCATCACCCATAATTGACAACACAGAAATCACGCCTTCCGGCGGAACTCCAAAGTAGTCGATAACGTGTTGGTGACCCCAAATTTCGTATTCATCGCCTTTTTTGAGTGAAACTACTTTTGTGGTATCGCCCACAAGCTGCAAAAAATCTTTGTCCGACGACACAATATAAGTGCATCCTGTGCTCGCAAATTGAGCCGATAAGGTACCAATAATATCGTCGGCCTCGTAGCCTGGCATTGTAAATGCTTGAATCCCGATGTCGCGCAGCACCTGCTGAATAAGAGGTATTTGAGGCACAATTTCTTCGGGTGTTGGCGAACGGGTTCCTTTGTAAGCAGGAAATTTATCGTGCCTAAAAGTTTTAACCGGAGCATCCCAAGCCACCACAAAATAATTAGGGCGGCATTCTTTGAGGAGCTTAAATATTATCTTTAAAAACCCATAAACAGCGCCTACAGGAGTTCCATCTGGCGCCGTGAGCCCCGCCCGCCCCATGGCATAAAATGAGCGAAACAACAGAGCCATTCCGTCGACAACATACAAACTTGGAATTTCGGTAGATGGTGACGATGGTTGGTCCATGTTTCTGGACTCCTTTAATATAAAATGGCGGCTTTAGGGCGCAATTGCGGTTGAAGCAACGGCAGCAGGTGCAACAGCTTCTTCTTGTGCCACATGCGGGCGCATGAGCGGAAATAGAACAGTGTCTTTAATGTTATCGCATCCGCATAAAACCATCGTTAATCGATCGATTCCGATGCCAACGCCTGCAATAGGAGGAAACCCGTGTTCCATGGCGGTTAAAAAGTCTTCATCCATAGGCATTGCTTCTTCGTCGCCCGCTTCACGGGAGGTCATTTGTTCTTCAAATCGCTCACGTTGATCTAGTGCATCAACCAACTCAGAGTATGATTTTACAATCTCTACGCCCGCAACCAAGAACTGAAACAAGTCTACAAACCGACCATCTTCAGCATTGCGACGAGCCAAAGGTGCCATTTCGGCAGGGTATTTTTCTAGAAAGCAAGGCTGTATCAATTTAGGTCGCGATACTTTTTTATACAAAGAATCGACTGAATTTGCCCAATTCATATTTGCGAGGTCGTCGAGGTGAATGTTTTTTTCTTTGAGTGCTTTTACCAAAAGTTCTTTGGTTGAAACAATTCGAATATCAATGCCGCTGTCACGTTCAATAAGATCGCAATAATCGTACACGGGCCACTCGCCGCCGAAATCGATTTCTTGCCCGTGCATCGAAATTTTAACTTGACCAAATACATTTTTAATTAAATTACGCATCATTTTAGCCACAAATTCACGCATTAATTGCGAATTCCAATACGAAGCATAAAATTCTAACATGGTAAAATCTTGCAAATGCGTATGACTTATACCTTCGTTTCTAAAGCAACGCGCAAATTCATACACTTTATCCATACCGGCACCGATGCAGCGCTTGAGATATGTTTCTGGCGCAATGCGCAGAGTGCATTCAATATCGAGAGCATTATGGTGTGTGTGAAAGGGGCGTGCCAATGCGCCCGATGGCTGGGTTTGCAGCACAGGAGTTTCAACTTCAAGGTAACCGTCGTCTTCTAAAAACCGACGCATCGAACGCACAATTTCGATGCGACGCTGAAACACTGCGCGACTCTCGGCTGTCATTATTATATCGAGATAACGTTGGCGGTAGCGAGTTTCAATATCTTCAACACCATGGTATTTTTCGGGTAATGTGCGCAAACATTTGTTGAGCAACTTGAACGAACCCACTCGTAATGTGAGTTCGCCAGTTTTTGTGATGAACATTTCGCCTTCAATTCCAACAAAATCTCCGACCGAAACCTGCGCAACAAAATCGTCGAATGTGCCGGGGTTATCTTCCGACTTACGTACGCAAAACTGGGTTTTTCCGGTGAAATCGTAAATGTGTGCAAACAGAATTTTGCCCATGGTTCGCATGCCCACAACACGCCCTGCACAGCGCACACCCGTAACGCCTTCTGCCAGTGCAGCAACTTGCATTACTGTGTGAGTTTTATTGTATTGGTCGGCAAAATTATTTTGAGCGCGTTGCTCTAAGAATTTCGTTTTTTTCTGTTCAAAAATGGCATCAGACATGAGTGGTCTCGCTTATGGTTTCAGGCTAACGGCTATTCCCTTCACTAGCACGAGACAGAAACCGAGCACAACGATTGCGCTACCCAATGGCCAATCGAATTGAAAAGCCAGTGCCACGCCCCCGACACAAACCAACAGACTCGCAAATATCACGCGCAAATCGAAGGCCCGTCGCGGTTGCACCAACACTGAAGGCAAAACGAGCAATGCTGAAATCATAAGGCCACCCACCGCAAACATTCCGGTGAGCACAGTGAAGGTCATTAAAATTGGAAAAAGGCGATTGATTAATCTTATTTTGAATCCTGCGATTTCCGCAAATTCTTCGTCAGAGAGCCAAGCATTCCAGTGTTTTTTTAAAAAATAAAAAGACGAAAACACTAATACTAGTACAGCCAAAAGTACGCACGCATCGGCCCATTCTAATGTGAGAACATCGCCAAACAAAACACGATCTAAATCGATTCGTGTTCCCTTTTGCCGCGACACTGCAATTACGCCAGCACCAAAAAAACCAGTTAAGGTAACAACTGCGGCGGAGTCTGGAGGCACTTTCAATTTTTTAAGAATGAATTCTGAAAGCGCATGGCCCACTAAGCCACTCACCGCTGCTCCGACAAAAAGGCAGATCCATAGGGGCCAATTCAATAACTGAGCACAAAAATAACCTGCAATAACTCCGGGAAAAACCAAATGCGAAAGCGTGTCGGCAACATAAGATTTGTTTTTTAAAACAACTGCAGGACTTAATATTCCGCAAATAATTCCAACTAGTACTGTAGCCAATAGGGCTGTGCGCGCAAATTCATAATTTAAAATAGCACTTAAAAAGGCTGAATCTGTTACAAAGGACTGCAACATTCATGCCCCCTGCTCTCAAATGATATTGTACATGTCTCTGAGTTGTGGGCACGAGCAAAATTAATTTTTTCGGCAATGTATTTTTCGTAAGCACCAAAATGATGATCAACCATGACCACTACCAAACCTTTTTCGTGAGTCTGTTTGTGCAAAGTTTCCATGAGTTGTTGTTGGCAGCAAAGGTCTAGATTGGCCAAAGGTTCGTCTAAAAAAAGTGCCTGCGGTTGAGACACAAAAGCCCGCGCAATAATAGCTCGCGTTTTTTGCCCGCCACTCAGCTCATGAAAAGACTGACTGATATGAGGAAGAAGATCCCATATTTTTATTTGATTTTTAACATTTTCTTCGTCTGTGGGAGTCATTTTCTTAGGCCCCAGACCAAATCGAACAAAATCTAACACAGAAATATTATAAAATTTATTGACCTGATGAGTTTGAGGCACATAGCCCACACCGCATTGAATATGATTTTTATCAGAAATAGGCTGCCCGTCTAAAGTAACACTGCCCTTGAGTGGAGAATGCAAACCAAGCCAAGTTTTTAAGAGAGTCGATTTTCCGCAGCCATTTGGGCCAATAATGGCATATATTCCAGGCTTAGAAATTTGCCCACTAAATTTTTCGTTGAGCGGCTCACGCCCTTCGAAACCACAAATGAGGTCGGCCCATTGCAGGCTCAACGCAGCTGGAACAGGTGCCAATTTTTGTTTTTTATTTTTACCAATGCGCATTTTCATTTTTGAAGTCCGTTTATTCCTTCAATAAAAATAGAAATATTTTTCCGCCAGAGTCCTAAAATAGTATCGGCGCCGGAACCGGGCCCAGACAATCCATCGGCAATTAAAGTGCCACCAATTCTAATTTGAGTCTCGCGCGCTAGAGTTTCCAGAGTTTTTGCAGTTGAACCCTCTTCTAAAAATACGGCCTTTATTTTCTTCAATTTAATTTGCTCAATGGCCTTGTGCATTTTGAGTGGAGTTGGCGATGAATCTGGCGCGAAGCCGGTGACACTCACAATTTTAAGTCCAAAATCGCGGCCAAAATAACTGAATGCATCGTGATCTGTTGCCAAAATTCTATCTTGAACGGGAATGGATTGAATTTGTTTTTTTAGTGCCGAAAATTCTTGTGCCACAGATTTTTCAAAAACTGCAGTGCATTTTTGGATGATCTCTGCTTTTTCAATGCCGTTTTCTACAAAAAAAGCACCGATTTGGCGAGCCGCTTGAATGGTCAAATCGGGCGAATGCCAAATGTGCGCGTCGCCATTCACCAACGGCAAACCATCGGTGAGGATGAATTTTTTTTGCTGGCTACTGACTTTTAATTTGTCTATCCAGGGCTCAAAATGAGAACCAACCTGCATTATAATTTTCGCATTTGAAATTTTGCCCCTGTGCGTTGGCGATAAAACAAACGCATGCGGG
This sequence comes from Pseudomonadota bacterium, assembly GCA_043747645.1. Taxonomy (GTDB): domain Bacteria; phylum Bdellovibrionota_B; class Oligoflexia; order Silvanigrellales; family Silvanigrellaceae; genus JAYTOT01. The sequence continues at coordinate 31,282 of JAYTOT010000142.1, forward strand.
TCCGTTCCAGGTGTCACAAGTGTGTCAATTTTGAGTGCAGGAGATTGACATGTGACGGCTCCCGCCAGCTCGGTTAAAAAAGCAACAGTTGCAACAATTGTTAAAGCCAAAACAAAATCTCCAAATTAACACGAACGTCTTTAATTTAAACTGCAAATACTTTTGATAGCATTAAGTTTTTAAGGTCGCTTGGCCTCAACTGAGATCAATTGACACTGCAATAAAACATTCTCTTGTACAGTTAAATCTGAAACCAAATTGAACATTTAGAAACTATATCCCATATTTACACGGCGCAGTGCGTCGCAGGCACTGCGTGAAATTCTACCCAAATCGTGGCCTAAAACAGTAACTTCTGCCAGCTTTGCTTTCAAAATTCTAGCCACGAAAGACAAAAAAGTTATTTTGCCCCGCCCGTCAGGAAGGTACAAACATAAAGTTACGTTTTTTTGCACTTCAAACTTTTCAATTTCAAGTATTTTTTTGCCTTGGACATACGAAAAATCTAAATTTTTAACGCTAACAATGGGAATGCTGGAACTGACTTGATCTGACATTAGGCTGCACCTCATGTGCCATTGGAAAACGATTTTTTGCGAAGGCACGCATTTCAAAGTTTCTGAAAAACCCAAGCTACCTTATTGCAAATTTTTTGCAAGTGGGAAAATCTGGATAGGATAAACTTTCAAGAATGAAGAGGGTTGGAACTTCATATTTATTGATTTGCAAAATTAAAAACTAGAGAAATTATATGGTTTGGACGGGTCTTTGAGAGAGTTAGAAGTTATCGACGAAATAAAAAATATCCTTAAAGGCTAGCCGTTCCAATTCCAAAGGTCTAAAATCCAGCTAGACTAATTATCAGGTAAAAAACTAATTTATGCGTCATGCGCGGCTGACTTATCGTCTAAAAACATAGGCCCTAGGCTTTTTCATTTTTTGTGGCAACCTATGGGTCCCTTGACAAGTCTGAAGTCAATTAAATCTCCAGAAGTGCATACAAAAATTGTGTTGAAACAATTTAGTTATGAGCGAACAACAAGTCCATCGGAGAGTGAATTTTTGTAGGCTTTCAAAGCAGGAATAAAGCCAATCAAAAATGCTCCCAGCACAACACAAGCAAGGTACGAAATTTCGAGTGTCGACGGCATTGAAAGGGGCAGTCGCAAACCAAATTCAGTTTCGAGCAGAGATTGCGAGGCCTGAAGAAGCGCGAGAATGAGCCCAACGCCTGCAAGAGCTCCAGCAATTCCTAGCAATCCTGATTCCAAAATGAGCAAAGCAAATATTTTAGATGGGCCTGCGCCAATTGCACGTAATATTGCCATTTCTCTTCGGCGTTCGTTTAGCGATGTGTAGAGGGCAATGAGCATGCCAATAAACCCGACTAAAACAACAAATATACTGACCACTCTTAAACTTGTCTCTGCATAACTAACGGCGTTCCAAAGTTCATTTAAGGCAACACCAGGAATGATGGCCATAAGCGGTTCATCGGTATAGTTATTGATTTCACGTTGCAGGGAAAGAGTTTCGATGCGATTTTGGGTGCGCAATAAAAAACTCGTGATTTGCTTTACCGGGATGTTTTGTTTTTTAAGACTAGCAGCCGGAATTTCGTGCCCTTTCATCGGCGCAGCGCCGTCTTGCCAATCTATATGAATGGCTTCCATTCCTTCAAGACAAATATAAACGGAGCGGTCGACGGGCGTGTTTGTTTTTTCTAATATGCCGGTCACTGTAAATGGCTTGTCTGAGTGATTGATGATTCCAACACCATCCGTTACGCCATGCGTTAGAATCACTTTACTTCCCAAAACGTAACCAAGTTGGCGCGCGACTTCCGCACCTAAAACAACATCAAACAACTCCTCGGGAGCTTTGCCGTTGCTGAAATGAAGGCTGCGGTCGCCGTGGTACCTAAAATGTTCATAAAAATTTTCGTCGGTGCCTACAACTCGAAATCCTTGATGACTGTCGCCAAGCGAATAGGGAATGGTCCATTTAACGGCCGGATGAGTTTTAAAATGTGCGTATGTTTTACTATCGATGTTATTTGTCGCATTTCCAATGCGAAAAACCGAATACAAAAGGAGTTGAACTGATCCGCCCTTTGCTCCAACGATCAGGTCGGTTTGGCTAATCGTATTTGAAAAGCTTTCATGTGCACCGATGCGCACTCTTTCAACACCCATGAGTAAACCGACACTTAACGCAATTGAAAGCAGAGTGAGAATAGATGTAAACAGTCTATTTTTTAGTGATTTCCAAGCCAACACAAAGAGAATCATATGTTACTTTACTCCTTGAGTGGAATTGAGTTCTAAAAGCGACATTGAACGAGAAAAAAGGGGCATGAGCGTGCGATCATGACTTACAAAAATGAGGGCAGATTCTGCTTCCTCGCATTCCGCAAAAAGAAGTTTTAAAAATTGCTCTCGCCGGTCGGTATCCAAAGCTGAGGTAGGCTCATCGGCAATAACCAACCGAGGCGCACCCAAAAGAGCCCTGGCAGCAGCAACTCTTTGCTGCTGCCCAACACTAAGTTCAGTGACTTTTTTAAAGAGTAATTCTTCAATATTTAAATGGATTGCAAGTTTTTTTGCGCCTTCTTCAAGTGACGGAGCTCGAACTTTGGCGCGCCTTTGAGCATTGAGCCTGCAAGGCAAAATGATATTCTCCATAACTGAAAGATACGGAATAAGATTGAACATTTGAAAAATATAGCCCATGTTTGAGGCGCGCAATAAATCCTTTTTTTTCCCGGGAAGGTTTGCAAATTCCTGTCCAAATACCTTGAGCGAACCCGCTGTGGGATTCAAAATTCCTGACAACAATCCCAAAAATGTGGTTTTTCCACTTCCACTGGGGCCGTAAAGAAACAAGGTTTCGCCTTTTTGAATTGTAAACTCCGGAATATGCAGCACCGGTGTGCCAAGCAAGTATGAAAAGCTTAGTTGAGAAGCATGTATAACAGGATTTTCCGAAATCGATTTGTTCATACCTAAAACCTTGCTACTGTCTGGCGATAAAAATTGTAGTGAGAACTAATTATCATAAAAATATTTTCTGTAACAGTGCTTTTGAAATTTTTTTTTGCGGTAGTCTCCTTTTCAACTCGTTAAAAATGAGTCATTTTCAGTTACGAACTTTGACTGCTCCACCGGGTCCAGCGCTTGATTTTTAATGTAACTCACCAGACGAGTGTGAAAGTCCGATTTTGTAAAAGTATGTAGTATCTGCTAAGCATTCTTCCTAACCTATTTGTACGCTATAAGGAGTGAGGACTATGACCATGAAATTGCGGATTAAAGAATTGTCTCTGTGCGTGGGCGGATTTGCGGCAGGATTAAGCATTATTTACGTTCTAATGAACCAAGACAATATTGCTGCTGCAGATTCTAAATCAAAAAATGGCGGCAAACCTACCGAGGTCGACTGGGGTACACTGCGTGAACTTGATTTGCGTTCTGGTAAAGCCAGTGACGCGTTAAAAAATATGGACGGCACCATTATTCGCGTGCCAGGATTCATTGTCCCGCTTGAGGACAGCCAAAATGAAGTTTCCGATTTTTTGCTTGTGCCAAGTCCACAAGCGTGTGTTCATGTGCCTGCACCTCCAGCAAATCAAATGGTTCATGTACGCATGGCATCGGGAACAAAGGCAAAAATGAGTTACGGGCCGGTATGGGCACAAGGGCGCATTCACATCGCCGAAACATCAGGCCCTTATGGTAAAACTTCGTACGAAATGGTTGGCGAATTTACTGAACCTTACAAATAGCGTTTTATCCCCGCCGTTTAGGGTCGGTGACAATTTGATTTTTCAGTGTTTTGAAGTTGAACAACTGAGAGGCCTAACCCATATGAGCAAAAATCAAGGAAATTGATTTTATGAAGCACACTTTGCACAAAGGCCATAGAAAGTAATTTCGTGTCTTTCGACAAAATACCCCCCTGGAAGCTTTTTTCTCAGCCCAAGTTCGCATCCATCAATGTCAAAAACGCCTTTGCAATCTCGGCAATGAAAGTGATGGTGATGGTGTTTTCCACCACGTTCGTAGCGCTGAGGCTCCCCTGGAAGCTCCACAACGTCAAGGTCACCAATGTCAACCATGGCGTTGATTGTACGATAGACAGTGGCGATTCCTAGGGCTGGCAGTTTTTTACTTGCCCGATTGTGAACTTCTGGGGGAGTAAGGGGATGCTCCCAATTTTCGAACACTTCTTGAATCACTTGGCGTTGAGTTGTTTTGCGGATCATTCACATTCCTTAAAAGTACAGCTTCACATGCCAAAAGACTTACCACATGAGGCGCTAGCCTCAAGGAAAAAAACTTTGCTTCGCGAGATTACTAACCGGCGGGCGATTCTCAATCAGGCAAAAACGAGGCCTAAGCCAGCAAAGAGGGCGCGATAAGGCGGGGTATTTTAAAAATTGTATGCAAAGAAACTAACTATGGGCATTGGGAACCAGGATGTTTGAAAGTATTTCAAAGTTGACCTCAGGATTTAGGTTATGCGGCGGGAGGGTATTTGCAAATGCCATAGCAATCGAGACCCTGAAGTACCTTACAAACTTCGGGGTTTGAGATTGATATTCAAAGATCGATCGAACCTTTGTCTTTTTCAATTTCAGCGCCCGCTTGCTTTTCTCCACTCAAGGCCTGAATTTTTACCGTGCGCACGCGCGGAAAGAACTTGCTGAAGCCGAAAGTCACTTTCGTTCCAGCGAGAGGCGACTTGCATTCCGCAACAAATTCCGCATGAGTTTCACTGTGCTCTGCGTCATGTTTTGCCTGTTCTTTAGCATCTTTCGGCTTTTTAGCATCGGCTTCGGCTTCATCATCAGCCTCATTGGCATGAAGGTCCAACTTTGTTGTGGTAAATTTGCAGCCGAGTTTGGAGTCGAGAATTATCATTTTTTCGATATTCGACTTGAGTTTTTCGCCGCCGGCTTCACGTTTCTTTTTGTCTGCTGCCGTTTTGGGTTCATATTCAAAGCCGTAGATGCTTTCGGAAGGAACTTCAAACTGCGCAGTCAACTTGTTGCCTTCGGCCACCAGATTGAGTTTGCCAGCTCCATGCTCATGTGCCGCATGGCCTTTGCCATGGGCTTTTGATTCAGCAAATGCATTAGTGGCAAACAAACCCGAACTCAAAATTCCGACAGCGGATGCAAACGTGTTCAACTTCATGGGGATCTCCTAGTGATTGGGAACAAGGCATTAACACTCTCATTGAGAGACCATTATCATGATACAGAGCATTCATCAAAATTCCTTCGAAAAATCATTCCTCATTCTCGCAAATTCCAGTTTGCGAGGTGAACTCAGGAATACGCAGGCAATCTGAAAGTTTTTCTTGGTAGTCCAGAACAAAGTGATAATAAAAAGAATGGCTATCAGGAGCGTAATTACGCACTCAAAGGCTATGGTGTTGCAAAAGTCAAGGTCCCAATAGACAGAAAAAGACGGTTTTCGAGCTCCATAATTCCCAAACATGAAAGTGTTGACCCTCGTATTACAGAATATCTTGCAGCATTAAGCCTTGCAGGACTCTCGACTCGAACTTTGGCGATGATTTCAAATCGTATTTTAGGAAGAGATGTTCCGCACATGACGGTTGCAAATTCGCTGCCAGCAGTCGCAAATGGAGCAGAGCAATGGCTGACGCGCCCCATTTCAGGCAAATATTGGGCACTTTTGATTACGGCACCTATTTCAATATCCGACGTCGCGGAAGCGTTAAGAAAGAACCTTCGCTTGTTGTTCTGGCAATTGATGAAAACAATCATAAAACCATACTTGCAGTTGAGGCAGGCCACAAAGACAACGTCGATTCATGGCGAAGTGTTTTTCGGTCGCATAAAGAACGCGGACTAGACTATTCAGTTGTTAAAACAGGCGTTATGTATGAATTACATGGTTTATAAAAAGTTTTTATCGAATAATTTCCGAATAGCGTTACTGTACGCTGCTGCGATTCTCTAATTTCGCATTATTCTTTCCCTAAACCCTTATGGTTGGCCCTTAAAACCACGAATTCAGTGGAGAGAATCAGCAAATAATTTAAAAGGCGTTCAAAACCTATGGATAGATTGGGCGAATTGCGCGTTAAAACTTTGATTGCATTTACCGCTATGCGTCTGGAGCTGGGTTGGCGACCTAGAGCAGTAGACACATATGACAAGCAATTGTTGATTCAACTTAATGAATTTTCTGACGTCATTGACCTTGCAATACAGGGTGATATACGATACTAAAAGTTCCAGACACGAATTTTTTTACACCACCCAAATAAATACCAATCACAAAATCATCTGACCCGACCACAATTCCTCAATAAATTCTTTATAGGGGTACAATTCAATGCCGTTTTCAAGCCTTTGCTTGTTTGGCACCAAGCAGACAATGATGAGCTTTTTAACATTTAGATGCTCGACCTTAAATTCTTTGAGACCTTTAAAATCATCTGATTGAATGTGTTGTTTTGCTTTAACTTCTATCGCAATTTCGCCATCGCCTAACACAAAATCGACTTCTGCACCGCTAGAGAGCCGCCAATAAGAAATATCGTACCAGAGTTGCGATTAGTGGCTGTGACACGAAATTTCGTGAAATATAAAATTCTCAAATGCTTTTCCAAAATCCCGCGAACCTTCTACAATTTGTCCTCGTCTAGACAAATGATTTTCAATTCCAACATCTCGCAAATAAAATTTAGGCGCTTGCAATGTTCTTCTTTTTTGCTGTTTTACATACGAAGGAACGAATGCTCCGAGCAATGTGTCTACTAAAATAGCATAATATTCACGGACCGTGACTCCCGATACTCCGCATTCTCGAGCAATATTTGATAAATTCACAACTTCAGTGTCGCCTATTGCAGCCACTCGCAAAAAGTCGGAAAAAATGGGCAGATTTCTGACCAATCCTTCGTGCAAGACTTCCTCTTTTAAATAGGTCTCAATGTACGATCTGATTTTTAATTTCGGATTTTCCGATTTATAATGGCTAGGCAGAGTTCCATTATTGAGTATCTTTAACAGATTAAAATCTGATGCGATTTCAAGCATACACAGACCAAATAATTCAAGCCGGATGGCGCGACCACCCAGTAAATTGGCATGCCCTTGCTTTACTTTTCGAGCACTTGATCCACACAAATAGAATGGCCTCAAGGATCCCTGTTCTTGAATTAAAAAATGAACTTCATCGAGAAGTTCTGGTGTTTTCTGGACTTCATCAATCACAATCGGCTGGTCTGGCGGCAATGCCATTGCTTCGCGGCGCAATATGGCAGGCTCCCGATTGTATCGCATGTATTCATCGGTTTTGAGCAAATCTACGCGAAAAGCATGGGGCAAAGTTTCCTTAAGGAGAGTTGTCTTGCCAGATTGCCTAGGACCCCACAAAAACGATGTATAAAGAGAAATACTCAGTTTTCTGGTGTAAATACAAACCTGCGGTTTGAAAATGCATGCAAATTCAAAGTGCCAGTTTAAATTTGGGTGGAAATTCGGGTTTGTCAAAGGAATCGAATAGTTGCTTAAGCAGGGCGCACTAAGACGTTTAAATTGCTTAAAAAAATAATGAGATACTGAAAAATAATAAAATGCTGAAAAGATTGAAGCATTTTTAGTGTGAAAATGAGCTCAATTTTTCCGTCGCACTTTCCGATACGTAGGGCTGATTTAGATTTTCACACAAAATAGAACGGGTATTATTTATGAATTTGAAGCAGAATTTTTCAATTTTAATATTAATTTCACTTTTGCAATTTTCATGCAGGAAAGCATCAGACTCAGAAATTGCAAGCACAGGATGCAACTACCCCGACACTTATATGCAAGTTAAAAACTCGACTTCATCTGGCGGAGCATCGTTTTTTAACGACAGAAACCTGCAAAGTCACTTTGGTTACGCTGGCAAGGGAATGCCAGTCACTCGCAAGTTAACAGTCGATACTGATCCTATTTTTTCCCTTTCTTCTGGCAACTCTAGTCCTTCGTTTTCATTATTAGACGACTCATTTATGCGAGTTAAAAATTCGCTTAGTGGAGGCGCATGGGTCACATATGACTCTGAAAGGCTTTCAAATCGCGGATATGTTGGGGCAGGAATTCCAGTGATTCGTATGGAAACAGTTGTCAATTCTTCTGGCGCTAAAGTGGCAATGATAAATATTCGTGGGGGAGGCCTGGCAGACGCTAAAGCTTGGGCATCACTGGCAGATTTGGAACCTCGGGACGGTAGCACTTCGGGATCCGGATTCGCCCAAGGTGCATCAACTATTACAAGCGCAATTCAAGGTGCAGCAGCAAATGCAGGAGTTGTTCCCGATTCACCAAGTTCGTCTGGTGGCGTTAAAAGAAGAGTGATGCAAGTAGAAATCAGAGGCGGAAGCCTTGCGAATAAAACAGCATGGACTCTGGCTTCAAATTTAGAGCCACGCGATTGCAAGGCTGAAAGTCCATCAAACAGCAGCAGTAATAATGGTAATGCTGTAGACGCAGTTGGAAATTACGACGACCCAGTCTTACTGCAGCTTGGAAAAAGCGCTGTATTGTGCGCAAGTGGCTTGGGTGAAGGTGCAATTTCGTCTGGCCAGGGAATTGTGCAAGGTGTTTGGTCGGTGATTTCTGGCGGATTTAATTTTGCAAGAACTGTGGTAGAAAGAGACTTTGACGCAATTTTAGCAATTGGAAGCGAAGACGCGCGCAACCGCCTCTCTCAAGCTGGCGCGAGCGATGAAGCAAAAGTGAGAGCTATTACTGCCGTAATGGTTAAGGCAGTGCCGTCGATTCACAACTATATTAAAAAAGAATCAGAAACATACCAACAGTTGTCGCCTCCACAACAAAGTCGATTTATGTGTCGCATTTTGGGCTCCGCATCAGTGGAACTCTTGGCTGCCGTTGCAACTGGATTTGGCGGTGGGCTGCAAAAAAACCTTTCAAAGCAATCACTCGACGCTTTAGAAGGAAGTATTGCTAAAGCAGAGGCCGCAACGGGAATTCATCTCAAAAGAGGAGGCCTTTGCCTCAGCGAATGCAATTTGCCGGGTAGCGGCGGAGGGAATATACTGAGTGAAATTCAAGCAGGGTATGCAAATTTGACCCAAAAAATATTGCGGAACATTAATTTAGGAGGACGTCAGCGAAAAGTACTGTTTATTACTGACAAAGGCGGAGACAACGGCTTACCTACCTTTCGCATTAAAATTCCGGTTGACAGCACAGAAGATGCACAATCTGTTTACCGAGATATAGTGACCGGATATAACAATAAGAGAGCGCAGGGAGCGACTTTACTAAATACAGAAAATTCATTTATTGGCGACATGGGTGCCATTGAGGCCGATTTTATAGACAAAGCACCTTCGACCTTCAAGGAACCGGTGAAGTTTTTTGAAGACAACGGCGTCACTTTAAATCGCGTATTGACAATACGTTTCCATAACGGACGCAGCGAAGAAATTTTTGCCGAGGGTGTATTTAAGGCAATGGTGAATGGTATGGGGTTATCGCTTTGAATTTGTGCGCATAAACTAAATACTGAATAGGCTAAAAATTACGGATGCGGGGTAATGGCCAAAATCGTAATTTCATCATTTTTTGGCCCATAAACCCAAAAAACGCGATAGGCTCCCGGAGTATTATTTTGTACATATGCCTCAAAAACAGGTTTACTTGCGTCAAATGGATTTTGATATTCATCGTATTTGTGAGTTTCAAGATTAGGGTGCCTGATATTCATTTGCATGAGCTCAAGGGTTTTGAGCACTGTTTTAAAGTGCTTTTCTTGATGTGAGAATTTTTTCGGAGCCGAATCTGACTGTCTTTTTTTATTGGCTTCCAAGGCGGCATTTAACAACGCATTATATTGTAGCTGCGCGGGTTCTGTCATTTTAATTTTCATGCGCTACCTTATTCGTCCGCATCGTCAAGAAAACTTAAATCACCTTTTTCCCATTCAGAAAATTTTCCTTTTTTTGCCGCTTGAATGCCCAATTGGAGCATTGCTTCAGATTTTGCACTCAAAGCATCGGCAATATGAACTCTTCTGATTGTAATTTCATTTTCAGACTCAATTATTCTAACATTTTCGTTTTTCCATTTTGGCAAAGTCAAACGTCCTTTTGAGTCAATAAATCGAATTAAAGAGGATTGAGTCATATTGGGCTCCCCAAAAGATCAAAGTTACGTTTCAAACCTATCACCCTTATCGGCGTGTGGGAATATCCCTTTAGCCCCAATTGGGCAGTTTCTATAAAATTGCTGTTAAATAGATGTAATATGTCGAAAGTACCCGAAATATTTTCAAATCAACTCACAAACCCAACAATGAAGCCATTTGCCCGCGGGGCCGGCGTTCGCCGGAACGCACTAAAAACGATTCTCGGTATTGTTCGTTAAATGGATATATTAATTCAACGACTGTGCCATAAATATCGGTGACAATTCCATTGATTAAAAAACCGGCTTTTAATTTTGGCACAATAACAGAGTTATTTATGACTCTATGATAACTCAATACCGAGGTAAATCCGATTTCTTTAAATATATTGAGCACGAGTGGCAACAATAATTTATACGTTCCTTTTCTTTGATGTGCAGGCAAAAGCCCAGTGTCTTTCATGAGCACTTCGCCCACTCTTTCTTGAGCGGAATATTGCCAGCCCACGAGTTGATTTTCGGCAGTAAATATTCCCAGGCACAGTTGGAAATTATAATTCATTGTGCTTTGCAGAGATTTTAAATTTTGGCGTTCTTTTTCGCTCAATGCTTGATTTAAGTTAAAATTAAAATATTCACCAAAAATTTGGTCTTCTAATTTAGCGCAAGCATCGAGATATTCCTGATGCGTAACGCTTTTTACGCGATACCCATTGCCCAGTTCGAAATTAATATTTTGCGTGCTCACGGGCATCCCTTTCAATTAGTAGGGGGCCTTAAACAGTATTTTGTTAAATTGCGCAATGTCGTAGGCAAGGCTTCCGATTTCAGGGTGACTCAGTTCTATGGGAGTCATTGGAATCGGTTCAATAATATTGTTGACACCCAACTTAATTCTGTTCAATATTTTCATCGCGGTATAGGGCTCAATTCCTAAAAAATCTTTAGATACTATAGCAAAATCTAGATCTGAATACTGGTGAGCAGTTCCCTTCAAATATGACCCAAAAAGTCGAATTTCTACAGAATCAAAAATCCCTTGCAGCTTTTGACCAAAATCACACGCAATTTTGAGCACTTCTTCATCGGTTATTTGCATAAAATTTGCAGCCATTGCAACACCTCTTTACCAATTTTTTGATACTCAACGATCGATTCAAGATTTAGTGATTTTTCTATAAATTCTTTATAGTCGGGATATCTTGCTTTAATATAAAAAGGATTTAACGCCGAAAAAAACACGTAATATTTTTCGTCAATTGCGTGTGCATTTTTAATTGCGTCGGCAATTCTTGTCAAATCATGCATATACGGAGGCTGACCAAGTTCTTTCGAAACAAAAATTCCCTTTAAAACCTTTTCCATGCTTTGCTGCAAATGATAAGCTGCGTACAATAATTTCTTTTTCTCCAGTGAAATTATGCTCATTTCAAAATCTTCTTCGGCAATTTGAAGCCACTTTTTTGCTAATTCATTTTTATCCATATTTGGCTCCATATAGTAATTTCCTATAATCCATACACAATTTCCAGTGTTAAGAATAACATTGATTCCAACTCCCAAATCTTTCAATTACCAACGATACCAGAAATCATAGCCGCATTCTCACTTGTAAAAAAAAGCCTTTGAGTTAGAACTCAAAAATGAAGAAAATGAAGCTCTCGCACAAATCGCACACCCATTCGAGCCACTGTTGCACAGACTCCTTTACGGAAGTCTGCCTCAACGAGCTCAAAAACATGGGTTTGCGCGTGACAGACCCGCGCCGCGCCGTAATAGATTGCTTGGCAAGCGCCACGGTTCCCATGTCGCCAAAGGCCATATTTGAGGCAGTTGCGGCTGGAAATAAAAACAAAGGAAGCGACCAAGTTTCGGTGTACCGCACCCTTGAAACGCTGCGCAGCCTAGGCCTCATTCACCAAGTGTTTCCCGACGGTCAATTCGTGCGATGTCACGAGGCTCCCCACCCCAAAGCGCCACACATACTGATGTCTTGCGAAAAATGCGGCAAAACATTCGAATCGCAAATTAACCCCGAAGGGCTAGATTTATTGCTCGCTCAAGCTCTTAAAGACGCCGCATTTGTCGCAGATAGATATATTTTGCAAGTGACTGGGCATTGCATTCAATGCGAAAAACAAGCTTAACATACGACTTTTAATTACTGAATTCAATTTATTCCATATTTATGGACTTCAAAATTCAACTGTAAGTTCAATTCTTTTCGTCTCACAATCATGAAAAAACAAAATCTTCCGAAGTAATACATAAGGGAAATTTTTATTATTTCGTGAGGATACGCCGAAAATGACACGAATTCCTGTTCGCACGTTTTCAATAATTCTACTCTCGATTGTTACTTTGATGCTGTCAGAAGGCTGCTCACAGGAAGTTGCGAACAAAGAATCTAAAAATTCCGACGTCCCGATGCAAAACAAGAGCACATCTCCCATGGCAGGAGCTCAAGAAAATTCAACTGCCACAAGTTCACCAGCTCTATGCATTAAGGCAGAAAAACCTGCGGCGACCGCGCTTTCGATAGTAGGTGGCGAAACAGTTCTAGCAGCCGACACTATTGCACAAAGCACAATAATGCTCGATGATATCTGCACAACAGTTATTATTTCCGATAAATATGCCCTCACAGCAGCTCATTGCACTGCAAACCAAACTGTGAGAAATCTGGTATTTGGACTCACATCAAAAAATGCACCCAGACGAAAAATTGTCACTATTATTGAACATCCCGAGGCTTTTTCTCCTTCAAATGAAGCAAATGATATTGCAGTTGTCGAGTTTTCTGGCGGATTACCCGCAGGATTTATTCCTGTCGAAGTTGCTGGTTCTAGTGAACAACTTGTAAAAGACATGCCAATTATTTTATCAGGATTTGGAATCACAGATACAAAGGCCTCAGATTACGGCACGCTTCATAAAACAAATGTGAGCTTTATGCAGGCCAACAGAAAATCGAAAGTTCTCATGTTTGATTCCCGCAACGGCCACGGGGCTTGCCATGGAGACAGCGGCGGACCAGCATTTGTGGCTTCTAGTACTGGAAAAATCATTCTTATTGGCATCACTCACGGCGGCAGTACAGGAGAATGCGGCGCAGAAATTGATATTTATTCCGACGTGCGCAAACAAACTGATTTTTTAACACCTTATGCGGCAAAAATATCTGGTGTTCAGGCACAAATTCCGCAAACAATGGTTCCTGGTAAAGAAAATCCTGCCATTATTCCAGCATCAATGCCAATTGTTCCTAATTCAACTCCCGTTATCCCTCCAATAAAACCAGAAATGGCAACAGTGCCAAACCCCGATCAAATGGTTCGCACATCGGGAGATATTTTAACTCCCGTCGAAATCAACAATAACCCCAGCATTGAAATGACAACAAAAATGGAGGCTAATTTGCCCCCATGTCAGTAATATTAGTATAAAATACTAAAAATTATGGCTTCAATCCATCAACCAAGTAGTCTGCCAACAATTGCTTTTGCTCTTGAGTTAATTGTGTCTTATTAGCGGGAGGCATGCGGAAATCATCTGGTTTAATAGCCAATAAAGTAACGCCATAAAAGCTTTGGTAAACGCCCATAAATTTTTCGTAAGTGGTAAAATCTACTAAACCATTATTATTGCTATTGTGGCATCCGGCGCAGCTTGGGGTGATTACTTTTTCGCTAATCATTGCAAAAGTAACAGGAGTGCGTACTACAACTGGCGCAGTTGGGGGTGTAGTTTCGCCACCAAATGCAGGCATGGTAGCTACAACAACAGCAGAAACAAATAACAATTTGGCTTTTGAAAATACGTTCATTTCAATTCTCCTTCAAAATAAGTTTTAGAATCTTTCGAGCGACTCGCCATAGCATTACATCATTTTATTTGGGAACAAAAGTCAAGTCTAAATTAACAGATGCTTTATCTTTAACAGATATTATTCCAGCCCATGGAATAACCACAACTTTATATTCGGTTAAAGAAAAGTCGATTTGACCATTCAAGCGAATAACACCAGCGTCTTCAACAGTCAACGTAATTTGCAATGGCTTAGAAATCGTGATGCCATGCATAGTCCAAGTGCCAACAGTGTCTAAAGTAACTGGCTTACCAGCAGCCAAAGCTTTATTCTCGCTTGTTACTTTTGCTTCTTTTAAATCAAATACGACATCGGTAAAAACTACAGAATCTGGGCCTGTTTTAGGCAATTCCGCACCATCACAGACATGGTCGTTTGGAAAATTAGAAACGGCATAGTCTAATCCAAGCGCTTCATTCATATGGCAATCGCGAATATCATTGCCGGTTTTAAGAGAACGCACGGGAACACTGAATTTTGCAGACTGAAGACTCAATTGATTCAAATCTGACCCAATAAGCGCCTCGCCCGCAACTTCTTGCGCTAAACCACGGTGAGTTCCTAATGTAAATCCAATTTTAAACGAAACACCGGTGGTGCCGTCTTCATGATTTTTAACCACATACGTTTTGGCAGTATTTTGCCCTAAGGCAACGCCAGATAAAACTAAAAAAGATGAGACAAAAAGACATTTTTTAAATACTGATTTCATAATTACAATTTCCCTTTTTGATTGCGCAAAAGTTCGAGCTCAACACTTTGATGAGAGACTGAGGTGTACCACGCCCCAGAACCGATGCGCTACATTTTTTAGCTGAGGTCATGACCCAGACAGTGAGGAGATTTGAGGGGAATTGAAATTTTACTGCTAAATTACTGTAAAAAGCTCATCAGAGTCGGCGAGAGTATTTTTGCACTTGAACTCAGGGTATATTGCATTGCAGTCTGCGCACGCTGCATATCGAGCGCAGTACGAATGAGGTCAGCGCCTTCAATTTCATTGTTATCTTTGTAAAGTTGTTCCTCTGCTTTATCGAGCCGCGTGCCAACATCTTCGACCGTCGCCTGGCGAGCACCTAAAGTGGCAGTAGATTTTATAACTCTCTTTGACGCATCGTCTAAATCACTCATACATTTGTGAAGCGCGTCTAAATCATTCGATTTTAAAGCGTTGTACATAGTCCTTAAGCTCTGAACCAGTGGCAGCTGTTTTCCTTCGACTTCTGGTGGAACATCGAATATTTCGCGACCAGATACATTTATCGAACGAAAACTATCTTCGTCGGCTTGCACATAAATAACGCCGTCATCGCCCATATAATTACCGGCTGAATTCAGAGGTGGCTGCGAAGTCTGAAATCCGCCAAAAACATATCTGTCGCCGTAGGTAGAATTTCCTAATTCTACAATATGATCTGCCAATTGCTTTACTTCTTGCGCTACAACATCACGAGAATCTGGGTCCCAAATGGCATTTGACTGTTGAATTGCAAGTTCTTTTGCTCGAATTAATGCTTCATTTATTCCCATGAGAGCGTCTTCGCTGCGCTGCAAATATCCTTTTGCAAAATCAAGTGTTTTGCGAAATTGACTCACATTGGCTAATTTGGAACGATTACGGAGCACGCGCACTGAACCCACAGGATCGTCGCTGGCATGGCGGAGTTTTCGACCAGAAACTGCTGTTTCTTGCACATCATCGGCATGATTTTTCACCTGCCCTATGCGAGCATTTGTAGCTTCAAATCTGGATCGTTCACTCACCCGTGCCACGAATTAACTCCCCTTCACTACCTCTTTAAATCAAGGACTGTTTTAAACATTTCATCTACCGTCGTTATCACACGCGAACTCGCCGTAAAAAGATGTTGGTACTTTAACAGATTTGCCGCTTCTTCGTCTAAAGAAACACCCGCAGTAGCTTCACGCTGTCCCTCTAGCTGAGCCAAAACAATTGTAGAAGCGTTTAAATCTTCTTTGGCATGCATGGTGTTTATGCCTAATTTGCCCACAATTTTATCGTACAATCCCGTGACCGTAGAATTTCCTTCAAAGGTGGGCTCATAAAATGACTTTACAAGTTCGTTAATAATAACGTTATCACCCGTAGCACCCATGGTTAACCCAGTTGCAATTGCTTCGGGCTCAGCAGTCATTAAGGTTGAAACTGCAATTCCTTGTGCAGGTTCGCCATAGCTTCCATCATGATTTTCAAAGAAATCGCGACCCGATTGCTCACCATAGGCACCAATACCAAAGCCTTGGCGGTGAATGGTATTAAAATTCTCTCCAAATTGGCTTGCCATAGTATTTAACATATTTCTCACGTACTGAGCATGTTTATCGCGGACTTCTACGAGACCACCAATTTTTCCACCATCAAATTTATCGGTGACATCTCGGCTTCCTGGTCCCGATAAATCTCTTAACATAATTCTAGGATTCGAAGGCTCGTCGGTAATATTCTCCATCGTCATTTGCGCAGCCTTTGGACCTTCTACTAGCAAAAGGCCACCAGGTCCCCTAAGAGCGTAATTGTCATTTTCATCTTTGTAAGCATTTAGTGGAATAAGCTCCGCAACCTCTTTTATTAAAATGTCTCTTTTATCTTCAAGATCATTCGCCTGCGCAGGTATTCCTGGAGCCATTTCTTTAATTGATTGATTGAGTTTTGCAATTTCATCTAACTTTATATTTAAGACCTCTAAATTTCCTTTGATTTCTTCTGTGGCATCATTTTGAATAGTCACTACATTTAGATGGGCAGTATTTATGGATTGAGTGAGTCCCATTGCAGTTTCAACCATATGCATACGCACACTGGGTTCTTCGGGATATGTAGAAAGTTCACGCATGGCATTGTAAAAATTATCGAGCCTATCGCGAACTGTAGAAGACAATTCTGGATTGAAAAGTGTTTCTAATTTTTCTAGTCCTTTTGAAAGTGCCGTAGACAGTCCATTATTCTGTTTTTCTTTGCGCAATTGAACTTCTAAAAATTTATCGTGTGCGCGCGACACAGACGCAACTTTAGCGCCGTCTCCAATAACATGGTTTCCAAAATCAATGGGGTGTTTTGGTTCTAAATCAACCCGTTGTCTGCTGTATCCAGGCGTATGAGCATTGGCAATATTATGACCCGTAACGTCCACGCCAAGCCGCGCGTTCTGAAGGGATTCGCTCCCCATACTCAGAATGTGCTGCAGCGAACTGGCCATAAATTATGCCCTCACCCTCACCGAAGAAAAGCTCTTCGCATTTATTTTTTGCCTTGGATTTTGCTTGCCGTGAGCGTCGTAATTTGCTGGAATATTTAATTCAGATTGAAACACAGCTAAAGAACGTTGCATGTTTCTTGCAGCTTTTTGCAACACTGTTTGGTTTCTAAAGATGCGCGGACTCAATCGTTCAAAAAGGTTTAAATAAGATTCGCTGGTAGAAGTTAATTCTCGTTGAAAATGAAAAAGCTGCAGCGCATGTGATTCTTGAACCAAATTCTTCACATTTGTAATATAAGAATCAAAAATGACCATAAATGAGCGCAACGATGGAATAGCCCCAGCACGAGCATCATATGAAATTAAAAAAAGAATACGGCGCAACATGACAAGTCGCCTGTTTTCTACATTTTGAGCTCGCTTTACAATGGTATCTTTTTCAAACACGACATTTTCAAAGGTTTTGAGCGAAAAACTTGTAATAAGTTCTTCTTCCTTATCTAATACCGGAATGAGTTCTTCAAAAATTGCCATTTGCGCATTCAAGCATTCTTGAAAACGAAACAGAAGACCCATGAGTTCTTCCACGCCCTAGCACCTCGCCGGTTTGTGAATTAAAATATTCAACTAAAATTCGGTTTTTAAAATCGATAATATAATTACGATAAAGCGATTTCAGGATTGCGAGAGAGTTCGTCTTTAATTGCCTCAGCCGCAATTCCGTCAGCTATTTTTCCAGCATCTGGCTTATATTGGCCTTTAGCAATGAGATCTTTAAATTGCGCAATTTTATCTTCGCGCACATCAGGAACTTCATCTATAGCTTTGCGAGCCAAGCTCATTTCGCGCGCTTTTGCCGAAATTTGAACATTTGCCGCATCTTTTATACTAGGAGATGCTGCCTGCCGTGCGTATCCGCCCGCAGCGGCTGCACGCGCCGTTTTCTCGGCCTTTGCGCCTTCAATAACATCGGCTTTGCCAGGTTCCGCTGATGCCGGAATTCCGCCATTTGCGAGCCCGTTGTTCTTGACTGGATTGATTGACATTGCGCTGCCCTCCTATGAATGCCGCTATCAGGCGACACCTTTCTTTACCCTACCAGCAATTGACACAAAACTTGAGGATTATTTTACCCTACGATGCCAACCACCTGGCGCATGGCAAATATTGCAGAGAAATTCAAACTACACAGCGGCACCTACCGTTCCTAGATACTTCTGCAATAGAGTGTAAAAAAGAGAACTCTCCGCGGCTGTCATGCCGCCACCTACAAACGCTGCGGCCAATTCATAATTAATCCAGCAAGTGTCTTGGCCGCCAGCAAAATTACTATTTAAAATGTAAATCGGTAAATTAATGATTGACGTCGAATTACTTGATGACGTTGATGCGCCTAAGTTTCCGTTGATATAAACATCAACCTGAGTCGAAGAAGTGCGAGATAAAGTGTACAATCCTGCAGCAGTTGGGGGCACCAATTGAGCTCCCCAATTGCCATATGCAGAATTCATGTAAAGCGATAATTGATTAGAAGGGTTGTAAAAATTTGTTCCCCAGCCGTCTAAACCCGGGTCGGTCCCAGTTGCAGCTCCCATTTCAATGCGCTCGCTTCCCAAATTCGGCCTTTCTGACCTCGCGTAACCACCAATACTTGCACTGTTAAGCGACAACGCTGTTTTATTTGAATTGGGTGAATATTGAGTGTTCAAGCATGCTTGAGTGCCATCGCCCATGACTCCCCTAAAACTCGTAAATACCGGCGGAGTGCCTCCGATAGAAATACAATTAAAGCTAGAACTAATCCAGTTCAAATAAGCATCAGCAGCATTGTAAGCAGCAAAAATATAAAAACAGTCTAACTTTGCCCACAACCCATAGAATTTTAATTCACGTGTAAAACTATTGATATTAAAAATTTGAACTGTCGAATATGCGGAAGCTGTCAGTCGATTTATAAACGAAACTTCTTGAATCGAGCGCCCGTCTACAGGCCCAGCAACGCGTGAATGCGAATGGCATACTGCATTTAAATTCGTTGGCTCGAAATAAATCAATTGACTCACTAGTCCGGGAATTCGCGTCCTTCTGGCCATAGCTTAAAAATCCTAAAATGAGGGCTCAAAACAAATCTATCAGCAAATTTGAACAATTAAATAATGTCCGGGAATTGACACTTAAAATTAAACTTCAAATTCTTGTGCTTTTAGGAATGCTGAATTCCTCTATACACCGGCCAGTGCCGAGCAACGAATTCGTCTTCAGCAAGTTTGCGGGCATTTAATACTTTATAGTGGTCTGGAGCTTTAGAACAGGCAGGGTCTGTCGCTTTTAAATCACCCGTAAGCGCAAAGGCTTGGCAACGACAGCCTCCAAAATCTTTGGTACGTTCCGGACACGCTTTGCATGTTTCTGGCATCCAGGATTCCCCACGAAACGCATTAAACACTACTGAATTTGTCCATATTTGGGCCAGTGAGTGTTGATTTACATTTGGAAAAATCTCAAAAGGCATTTTACGTGCGCCGTGACAAGGTAACACCATGCCATCTGGCGAGACATTCATAAAAAGATTTCCCCAACCAGCACTGCATGGTTTAGGTCTGTCTTCGTAATAATCGGGCACTACAAAAATAATCTTCATGCGCCCTGCAAACTCTAATTGCATTTGTTTTGCAATTTTTTCAGCATCTCGCACTGCTTTGAGAGATGGCATAAGAGTGTCACGAAATTTAAGTGCCCATCCGTCGAACTGAGCCGAGGCAAGCTCGACATAATTTGCACCTAAGTCAGCCGCCAATTGAATCATTTGAGACGTGTATTCAATATTTTTGCGATGCAAAACAAAATTAATGACCATCGGTAGTTCGAATTCTTTCACAAGTTTTGCAGCTGCAACTTTTTTGCGAAACGAATCGAGCCCACCAATTTTTTCATTCAATATGGCTTCATGGGCTTGAAAACTAATTTGAATATGGTCAAGCCCAGCATTTTTAAGCGCCGTCAAGCGTTCACGCCCAAGCCCAATTCCTGAGGTGATTAAATTGGAATAATACCCCAAATTTCTGGCTTCAGTCACAATTTGCTCCAAATCGCGACGCAACAGCGGCTCACCACCAGACAAACCCAACTGAACTGCGCCCAGCTGGCGTGCTTCTTTTAAAACACGGATCCAGCTTTCCGTGGTCAGTTCATTTTTAAAAGTATCTTCATAATCAATAGGATTCGAACAGTAAGAACAGCGCAAAGGGCAGCGGTAAGTCAGTTCAGCCAGCAACCAAAAGGGTCGTTTTTCAGACACAGACCCACCCTCGCGAAAATGCTTCTTCTAAAAACTCATTCACATCTGACTCAATATTGGCATCGCCAAATTCAACAAGTAATTCTTCAATTATCTCGCTTTGAGTGCGCATGCCATTTACTTTTTTAAGAATCTCACTTGCAGTTTCGTTCAATCGTACCATGCCTTCAGGGTACAATAATACATTTGAATCTTGTGTAGGCTCCCACTGCATTCTAAATCCAGCACTTAATTTTAATGAATTAGAATTTAATTGCATCGTCATGGTTTGTAACTCCATTGGTGACATAAGCCAGTTGAATTGCATCAAGCATAGACCACAATATTTTCATTTTATAACGAATGATATCTAATGCTTTCTGCTGCTGATCTTGCGATTGAAAATAATCTAGAGTTATTTGCAAGCCGTGATCGACATCGCGTTTTGCCTCTGTGAGGCGTTGGTTGAAATACTTCAGCCCCGTTTCTTCAATCCAGGGGTAGTGAATTGGAAAACAATCAAGCCGTTTTTGATGCGCATCTCTAGCAAAAAGTTCTGTGAGCGACGAACAGACCGCTTCTTGCCAAGGTGCAGTGCGGGCAAAATTCAAATAAGAATCAACTGCAAAACGTACGCCCGGAAGTACAAATTTAAGACTCTCAATATCTGCACGCCTTAAACCCACAGCATGACCAAGGGCCAACCACGCTTCTTGACCACCCTCATTTCCAGTTGTCCCATCTTGGTCGATAATGCGCTTCATCCAAATTCTTCTCACAGATCTATCAGGACAATTCGATAAAATTGCTGCGTCTTTCATGGGTATGCAGTGCTGATAATAATAGCGATTTATTACCCATCCTTGCATTTGCACTCTATTTAATTCGCCCGCATTCATTTTAACTTGAAAGGGATGCTCCAAATGGTATGAGTGCCGCAAATTCATCATTTGCGATAAAAATTCTTCGCGCGACCAATTCATATTTCGATTTCCAATCCATCATATGCAACTTCTACTTGCATATTGGTCAATATTTTTCTCTCGTCCGAAAATTCATTTAAAATCGGATTCGAATTATTAATGTGCACTAAAATTTTTCGTCCTGAGTACTCGGCAATTTGTTCGAGCAATGCGCCTTTTCCACTGAGAGGCAAATGGCCCATTTGCAGTGCTTTTTTGCTTCCTAGCCCCTGACTTTCTAGTTCATTATCTGTAAAACAGGTTCCATCAAGCAATAAAACATCCGATTTTTTCATCCAATTCTTTAACTTGTCTGAAATATGGCCGAGTGCCGGAGCGTACAAAACCGATTTTTTTGTGGCAATATTTGTCAGCCTTAAAGCTACTCCAAAACCAGCTATTTTTGAATCAATATCAGAATCTGTCGATTGATATTGATGAGCAAAGGAATAACGCGGGGGCTTAGCATCACTCAATGCCAACGACTCAAAAACAATTCCTTTGGAATGCTCAACAGTAAATTCTTCTCCATTGTGCGGTAAATCGTGCCAATTTGAACCGCAAAAATGTTCCAACATATTGAGAATTGGATAACACGTTTTTAGATCTTCTTTTACGGCAGCGGTTCCAAATACTGGTATTCGCTTTCCTTCTCTCATAAAAAGAAGGCCTGTAGAATGATCAATTTGACCATCGGTCAGAATCACACCACACAGCGGTGAATGGCGTTTTAAATTTTCGTCGGAATTATTATTTTCTATTATACTTGGCTGCATATCGGGATACCGAGATAATTGCTGCCTCAAATCGGGCGAAGCATTGAGTAACAGCCAAGATTTAGCATCTATTTCTACAGCAATGCTGCTCTGGGTTCTCGCAATGTATCCTGGTAATCCTGCACGCACGCCATTGCACTGTGTGCACCGACAATTCCATTGCGGAAATCCACCGCCTGCTGCAGAACCTAAAATTCGAAGTCGCACTTAGCGGTTCATTATATAGAGAGTGATTTCAAAACCCAGACGCAATTCTAAAAATGCCGGTTTTTGCCAGGTACGAACTACTGTATTTTGAGCAATAGAATTCATAAAAAATCTCCCTGAGAATTGTTACTTTGGCTGAAAATTAAAATGTGTTGCAAATACATACACGGTACCGGTGAAGTCTTTGCAACTGGCATTTGGCAAATTCGCTTCCACGTTAAGTTTAGCATGTCCGCCTTCGACCATCTGCATAGAAGAGTAACCTAACGAGGAATTGGCTTTGACTTGACATTTTTCTTTTATGCAGGGCACTCCGGGCGTGCAATTAACACCATCGCTCAATTGAGTAGAATCTACAGGGCGTTTTTTTAACCAAGTTACAATTTTTGCAATTGCTTTTCCGCCACTCACTACTTTAGTTGCAGGAATAGGTGCTCCAGCGTTTATCCAATCTGCCACCATTTTGAGTTGCTCTGGTGCAATTCCGCCAGCCGGCATTGGAGAAAGTCCGGGTGTTTTGCCTTCTACTTGCAAATAGAACTGACTCGACAAATTATTAGGAACAACCAAAGGCGCATGCCCTGGCAACGCTGTGAGCAATCGTTTCGCGTTGCCAATATCATCGCATTTAGCAAGGCGAGTTGTACCTGCATTTCCTGTTGCAGCGCCGTGGCAAGACGTACACAAGGGGTCTATAATATTTTTCTCTATTTGAGTGAACAAATCGTTGCGTGTTGACATGTCTTTGCAGCGTGCATCTGCCCCTGAGTCAACTCCGCCATTTACTGTAACACCTGCCGTTGGAATACCAGCGCCCTCGGAACCATTATAAGACACCCTTAAAATAGTTCCATTTTTATCTTCGGCGATCCAAATGGAGCCATCTTTTGCTACCGTAACACCCACAGGAGCACCCATTGGCTGGTCGCCTTTTTTAGACCAATTATTGATGATTTCATAAGGAGGACCAAATGGTTTTCCTTTAGCATCGGTTTCATACGCGACAAGCTTTTGCCCGTACTCTCGATATCCGTGCCATCCGACTATTACTTTATTTTTATACCAACTTGGAAATTTATTTCCCGTATAATATGCCATTCCGAGTGGAGCAATGTGCGCGGGCATTAACAAAGCCGGCTTTTTAAATTTAGAACAATCGGCTTTTGGAAATTCTGGGCTGGCCGTGGAATCATTATAACAATAGGGCCAGCCGTAGTTCCCACCTTGCTCAATAAAATTTAATTCTTCACGCGGCTCTGTTTTATCGTCAATATTTTTATCGGCTCTATCTATAGAGTCGCGCGCATTTTCACCCTGCAATAAAGCACCAGAAACAGGGTGCACCGCCAAGGCCATAGAGTTTCTCAATCCATTTGCCAAAATACTAAAATCGGTTGGCAAACCATCTGGAATGCTGAACACATACTTACGAATCACACCACGGCCATTTTTGCCCTCAGCCTCTGCACAAGGAGAATTGGGGTTTGGTTTTTCGCCGTTAGTTCCTTCACAATTGTCGGAAACACTTCCGCGATTCACATACAGAGCATTGTCTCTTCCGAAGGCAATTGCAGTGAGCGGATGCCTGCCTTCAAATGGCAAATTCGTTGCCACATCAACTATTGTCTGAGACGGTTTTAATGCAAAGGGATCAAATCGAAACACCGCCGCTATTTCACCAACGTAAAAATACTTGCCGGAGGGGTCTAAAGCACCGCCATGTGGGCGATCGATTCCCTTCATGACAGAAGATTTATCAAAAGTTTTTCCATCTGCATTGCGTGTCAAACGCCACACAGAGCCCAGTTTTTCGCCCCAGCCGCCCATATCAACGACCATCATGCTGCCGTCGCTCAGCTCAGTAACAGTGCGTGGAAACTTCAGTCCAGTTGCTGCCAACCCCACGCAAACTCCTGCAGGAGTTGAAACATCGATGCGCGGCAGGCCATCGCAATTGCCCATAATTTTGTAGGCACTTTGCGCAAATAGAGCACTCTGGAAAGTCAAAAATCCAGCAAAGCCGATAACACGATAGATCATGATACTTCCTTGTCGCTTTGTTACTTTGCAAATTTCATAGGGCGAAGACTTCAGTGTATCATGGGAAGATCATGAATAGGAGACACTGTGTCAACAACATTTACCGACTCCATTATAATTCTCAAATTTGGCGGCACATCGGTCGGCGACGCAAAAAGAATATTTGCAGTGGCCGACATAGTCGCCAATTCAGCTATCAAAAATCGGGTAGGAGTGGTTGTCTCTGCAGTATCTGGAGTCACAAATTTATTAGTCTCTGCAATGAACGAAGCAAAGCAGGGAAAAGAAGTAAATTCCTTTACCGACAAAATCGTAAAAATTCACGAATTAATTATTAAAGATATGGCCACAAGCAGCCCAGATCTTCGTTTTGGAGAGACACGTAAAATTCTGCGCTCACGATTTGAGGAACTCAGAGATTTGCTTGAAGGGGTGCGACTCATTTGCGAATGCTCCTTGAGTGTTTCCGATCGCATACTGAGCTACGGGGAAAGATTTTCTGCAGCAATTGTAAATTGTATATTTGAATCTATGAATATAAATTGCCGCTATATTCAAGCAGAAAATTATATGATTACGGACGAAAATTTTGGCCAAGCCAATCCAGATTTTAGCAAAATTTCTGAAAATTTTCAGAACCTAAAAAATGAATCTTGGGATGTGCTACTTTGTTCAGGTTTTTATGGCGCTTCTGAATCAGGAAAAATAACCACACTTGGCCGCGGTGGGTCAGACTATTCTGCCGCAATTATTGCCGCTGCACTAGACGCTCAACGATTAGAAATCTGGTCCGACGTCGATGGCATGTACAGCGCCGACCCTCGCATTGTGCCAGATAGTTTTTTAATTTCAGAAATGAGTTACGAAGAAGCTATGGAAATGGCGTTTTTTGGCGCTAAAATACTTCATCCCAGAACTCTAGTTCCCGTAGTTGAAAAACAAATTCCAACAGCACTGCGCAATACTTTTAACCCCAGCCATGCGGGCACGCGAATATTTAACAACGCGCCAGAATCTGAATGCGTTATTCGTGGCATAACGACTTTAGACTCAATTTCTCTGATTAACTTAACAGGGCCAGGCATGCAGGGCGTTGCAGGAATTGCTGCACGTATGTTTGGAGCACTGGCGAGATCTCAAATTTCTATTATATTTATTTCACAGGCTTCAAGTGAATATGCAATTAGTATCTGTATTTCTTCCAGCGATGCCACTAATGCAGAAAAATCATTAACACTTGAATTCAAATCCGAACTAGAATCAAAAAAAATCAACAAAGTGGAAGCACAATCAAACTTAGCAATCATATCAATTATTGGCGACAAAATGCGCTCTAAAAAAGGAGTTGCAAGCATCTTTTTTGACTCACTGGCATCAACCGATGTCAATATTATTGCCATCGCTCAAGGGTCTTCAGAAAGAAATATTTCAGTAGTCATTGCAAATGCCAACCAAAAAAAGGCGCTCAAGAAAACCCATGAATTCTTTTTTCGTACCCGACTCAACATCGATATATTTATGGTTGGCACTGGCTCCGTAGGCGCCAAACTCATTGAACAAATCAAAAATCAACAAAAAAATTTGCTGAATCAAAAAGTCGACATTCGTATTTGCGGCTTGGCAAATTCAAAAAAAATGATTTTTAAAAATGATGGAATTGATCTCTCAGAGTGGCAAAAAATACTTAGTGGATCACAAAATTCTTACAATTTATCTGGCTTACTTGAAACAATATTAAAAGAACGCCCCATAAATGCGGTATTTATAGATTGCACCGGGTCGCTAGAACTCGCAGAACGATACCCCGATATTTTTGACGCCGGTCTGCATATTTCTACTCCTAGCAAACGCGCCAACACACTTTCACAAGAATATTATTTCGCCATTCGCAAAAAGGCGAACTCGACTCGGCGTCGATTTCTTTACGAAACTAACGTGGGAGCAGGTCTTCCGGTGATTGAGACAATTAAAAATTTTGTAAAAAGTGGCGATCAATTAGTGCAGTTTGAAGGCATTTTATCTGGTTCTCTTTCCTACATTTTCGGCCGACTCTCTGAAGGCAAAAAGTTTTCTGAGGCTCTTGCTGAAGCTCGCGACAAACAATTCACAGAACCAGACCCGCGCGACGATTTGTGTGGGTTAGACGTCGCACGTAAACTTCTGATATTAGCAAGAGAAACAGGTGAACATCTTGAATTAAGTAATATTGAAGTCCTTCCTGCTTGGCCTATAGACTTCGACGCTTCAGGAAACTTAGAAAGTTTTATGCAAAAACTTCCAATTTTAGACAAATATTTTGAACTTCTTATTTCCGATGCAGCAAAATTAAATCAAGAAGTGCGCTATATTGCATCAATAAAAAATAATAAATGCAAAGTCGGAATAGAATATTTTGAAACCAACCACCCGTTGGCGCAAATTAAAAATGGGGAAAATGCGTTGAGTTTTACCACACGGCGCTACAGTCCAACGCCGCTGGTCATACGAGGTTATGGCGCAGGACCCGACGTTACTGCGGCTGGCATTTTTGCCGACATCCTTCAAACAGTGCATTGGAATATGGATCTATCACAATGAAAATTTCTGCATTTGCACCGGCCACATTGGCGAATTTTTGCGTCGGCTTCGATGTTCTCGGCATGGCTCTGTCTCCCATTAATGGTGAATTGTGGGGAGATATTGTTGAAATCGAGACTATTGGAACAGAAAACAATAGCATTCTCACAGTTACAGGCCCCTTTGCCAGTCGCTTGCCAAAGGATCCCAAACAAAATTTAGTCACAAAAACACTCCGATTGTTTGAAAATGAATTGGCCAGTAAAAATATTCCCAGAAAAAATCTTCACATTAGCCTCAGTAAAAACATGCCTGTTTCAAGTGGAGTGGGATCTTCTGCCAGTTCAATAGTAGCAACATTAGTTGCCTTAAATAAAATTTATGGAGCCAACTTTAAGAATGAACTCTTGCTAAAAATAGCCGGTGAATGCGAAGGATTTGTGAGTGGCGATGCACATTACGACAATGTTGCGCCATGCTTATTAGGAGGATTACAATTAATTGTTCCAGATCCCTTTCAACCCGTTCGCAAACTCCCATTTTTTTCTAATTATCAAATAATAGTAGTGCAGCCAGAAATAGAACTCTCTACAAAAGCAATGCGAGCCATTCTTCCTCCGCAAATCCCCCGAAGCGAAGCGCTTTCACAATGGAAATGCCTTGCTTCCTTCATACACGCCTTACACGCAAACGATGAAAATCTTTTTCATCAGAGTTTTACAGATTCCATTGCAGAGCCCTATCGTCGCAGCTATATTCCTGGGTTTGACAATATTAAGCACGCCGCACTAGACGCCGGCGCATTGGGCTGCAGCATTGCGGGTTCTGGCCCGGCTCTTTTTGCTGTTTCAAAAAATCTAAATCAGTCTGAAAACATTGCACAAGTTATGATGAAAAATTTTACAAAAAACGGGATTAATTCAGTCTCAAAAATTTGCACGGTCGACTTAATTGGTTCTCGAATTTTATGAACTACTTAAATATTAACAACCCCAACGAAAAAGTTTCTTTTTCTGAAGCTGTGTTTACCGGTATGCCGGCCAGTGGCGGTTTGTATTTTCCCGAAAATATTCCAAAGCACAATTGGGCGAAATTAAAATTGTTGAGCAATTTCGAACGCACCGCTCAATTTATATTGCCACTTGTAGAGCCTGATATTACTTTAGAAGAATTACTTGAAGTATTGAATAATGCATTCAATTTTAATTGTCCACTCATAAATTTAAATAATTCTGTATCTGTGCTCGAACTTTTTCATGGTCCAACCCTCGCCTTTAAAGATTTTGGGGCCCGTTTTTTGGCAGCAATTATGGAAAAATTGATTCAAAAAAAACCACTACAAAAAGACATCACTATTTTAACGGCCACTTCGGGCGATACCGGCGCAGCAGTGGGCCAAGCCTTTTATAGAACCAAAGGTATTAGAGTTATAATCTTATATCCTGCCGACAGAATATCCGCAGAACAAGAAGCGCTCATTGCCACTTTAGATGAAAATATTATTCCAGTAAAAGTAAATGGTGATTTTGATCTCTGCCAAAGTCTTGTAAAATCTGCATTTGCAGATGACAAAATTCGGGAAAAGCACTCACTTACTTCGGCAAATTCTATCAATGTGTGCCGTTTGATTGCCCAAATTCACTACTATTTACTCGCCTGTGCACAAGTTGAAAACTCATGGATAAGTGTACCCAGCGGCAATTTTGGAAACTTAACAGCAGGCCTCATTGCCAGATGTTCTGGTGCCCCTATTTCTGGATTTATTGCTGCGCAAAACAATAATAATCCGGTTCACAGGTTTTTTAATACGGGAGATTTTAATATCCAAAATTCAATTTCCACCCTTTCCAGTTCCATGGACGTTTCAAATCCCAGCAATTGGCCAAGAATACAATATCTACATAAAACAATGAATGTTTCTTTAGAAACCGTCATCAAATCAACATCAATTTCGGACACTCAAACTCAAACCTGCATACAATCGACCTGGCAAAAGTTCCGTTACGTTGTGGATCCGCATACTGCTGTTGGACTGAATGCTGCATTCGATCTCGCTTTATTAGGGCATCAAGTTGTCACTCTCTCAACTGCTCATCCCGCGAAATTTAAGTCAGAAGTTCAATCGACTCTAAATATGCCAATTCCAATTCCCGAACAAATTTCAAAAGCACTGACATTGCCCAGAAATTATCGAGAAATTAAGGGTACGTTGCCTGAACTGTCAGAAATTATGCAGAAAAATTAATTTGCAATAGCAGGGGAATAACATGAGTCAGGCATCAGAAAAGAAACGAGCTCTCATAGTTGAAGACGAGCCCGACTTGCTTGACGCCATGGCCTATGTCATCGAAAAAACCGGCCTCACTGCGGTCAAAGCCACCAGCGCAGAAGAAGCACGTGCCATAATGGCAACGGAAAAATTTGATGCGATCTTTTTAGATGTCAATTTACCAGGAGAAAACGGACTTACTTTTTTGGCCAGTTTGCATAAGCAAAGTGCTGGTGCTCCTCTCCCACCAGCAGTCATTGTTTCATCTATTGTTTTTCAAGAAGATCACAAAATCAGAATGATGAAAACCTTGGGCGTTCAACTTTTTGTGAGCAAACCCTGGAATCAAGACCTTATTAAAACATTTCTTACAGAACGTATTTTAGAAGTCAAAATTAGAAAATATGACAATGCGATTATTGAATTTTTTAAAAAAGCAACAATTCAAACAATGCAACTGAACACACAAATCACACCTGTTTTTGGCACGCCAGAACTCAAAGAAGAAGACAAAACTGAGACGGAATTTACAGGAATTATATCGCTCACTGGTGCTAAAATTAAAGGTGTTGTTTCTTTAAATTTTGAACGTGAATGTGTTTCCAAACTCGCGCGCACCATGTTTCAATCTCCGGATATGGAGTTACCAGACTCTATTTTATCAGATGTGTCTGGAGAAATGTGCAATCAGGTTGCAGGAAGCGTGCAAAAAATATTTCAAAAGGCCGGACTCCGTTTCGAAATTTCTACACCCACACTCATTACCGGCAGTGGCAAAAATGTCGTTCATAAAATTGATGCTCCATTATTAAAGCTACCTTTTAAATGGGAAAACTCCGATTTTTACGCTGAATTCGGAGTTATTTTAGACGAGCCACTTGGAGAAATAGATTTAGAAGAAATTCTAAGTGAAAAAGCAGAAGTAACCCCTGAATCCAATGACTCAGGGGAAATATCATTCTTTTAAATGAGTGCCAGCCATGACTGAAAATATTTTCACATACGAAAAAGCGACTCAACTTTACTCCTCAGGAAGTTTTCCGGAGTCTCTTGAATGTCTCGATTTTCTCATCGAAAATAATTCCACTTGTGCCGATTATTGGCACCTTAGAGCCATTGTTAAACTCTCTCTCTGCGACTTTCAAAATGCATACCAAGACGTTTCACGTGCGATTCAACTTGAATCAAATCATTCTGGTTTTTACAATACTTGTGGCTTAATATTGGGAAAATTAAATCAACAGCAAGAGGCCCTAAATTGTTTTGAAAAAGCCTCTCAACTCAATCCAAATGACGATGTTTCGCTTAATAATCTTGGAATCGTGTCGCACCTCATTGGTATGCTTCTTGAATCAACACGGTGTTTTGAAAGAGCCGTTGCTTTGCAGCCTAAAAATGCAGACTATTTGCGAAATTATGGAGCCGTGTTGCAAGAAATAGGACGTCCGGAAGAATCTGTCCAAGCATGCATTAAAGCACTCGCAATTCGACCATCATATGCCGCGGTTTTGAGTAATTTATCCTTTTCTCTGCAACAAACGGGCCGAATTTCTGAAGGACTTGATGCAGCAAATAAAGCACTTGCCCTCCAACCCGATGCTGTGGGAGCGCGTTGGCACAGAGCCCTAGCTCTTTTGACCTTGGGCGAATTTGCAGAAGGGTTTAAAGATTACGAATGCCGCATTCATCACCCAGCTCTGCAAAAAATGATCCGAAAATTTACCGGGGCGCAGGCGGAATGGAACGGAGAAGTTTACAAAGACTTGCGACTCCATGTTTTTTCAGAACAAGGACTAGGAGACGCAATTCAATTTGTGCGCTATTTACAAATCTTGACCGATTTTGGCGTAAGAGTGTGCTTTGAAGTTCAACAGGAATTAATTGAATTATTTTTGCCACTCCAAGGAATTCAATTCATTCCTCTGGGTACCCCGCCACCCGAGTTCGACTGTTATGTTTCGAATATGAGTCTGCCATTTAAATTTAAAACAACTACCGAAACAATTCCATCTCGGACGCCATATTTAACAGCGCCCAAGCACTGCTTTGATATTCCTTATAACTCCGATAAGCCTTTTAAAATTGGGCTTGTTTGGGCAGGTAATTCTTCACACTCTGCCAATATTCACCGGTCTGTAAGCGCAGGAGATATGTCTATATTTTCAATGCTTGAAAAAGTATCGCTCTATAATTTTCAAATGAATGCCTCACCAGAATGCTTAAGGTCGTTTAGTTCGGGAATTTCTGACCTCACACCGCATTTTGAAAACTTTTCGCACACAGCCTATGCTGTCTCACAAATGCATTTAATTATTACAGTTGATACAGCAATTGCTCATTTAGCCGGTGCTTTAGGCATACCCTGCTGGGTCGCCCTTTCAAAAGCAGTAGATTGGCGCTGGCAAAATACCGGAGAATCTTCGCCCTGGTATTCTTCTTTAAAACTTTTTCGCCAGAAAAACCTTGGAGACTGGCAACCTGTTTTTAGCGAGATGTTTGAGCAGCTCAAGTTTTTTTCGCATTCCAATTAGGTTAGGATATAGTATGATAATGAGTAAATGGACACAAGGGCTTGGATTTGTATTTATTGGAGCAGCAATAGGCTGGAACGGGAATTCAATTCTCAAAAGAACTCAAGAAAAATACACGCAAACTTCATTCAATTCATCTTGCTATTTTGGAAATGAATCGGATTCAAATTATGCGTTATTCCGGCTTGCAGGCAAAGTGTACAGACTCAATGACTTCCCCGTATCAATACAGTCGGAGTACAAAAAGGCACAGTTGGACAACTATTTTAAGATTTCTGAATTTTCGGAAAAACTCGCAGCTAGGGTTTCGCTGTCGTCTCAATCAAACCCTTCCAATAATTCTAAATTAACGTCAGAAAATCTGTCCTTATCAGCCCTAAACCCGTCTGAAATAGAACTTAAAGATATTTTCGACCGCTGGATTAAAAGTGGACTCGTTCCGGCAAATGCAACTTTTGAATCGCAACGCGAGCGTATTTTGAATTCAATTTCAGGAGCAAATATTCAAACTGCCCTTACATTAGAAATACGTAAATTGAGATCTGAAAATAAATTAGTCAATTTGCTTCAACCGCCGTGCCCTGAAAAAACTGAACTGCCATACGAGCAAATAGGCCTCTCTAGCGCAGAAAATTCTAAAGGCAAACTCGTTTATGTTTTAGACTTTTCATGTTTTTCATGCCGATCAGAATTTTCTGAAATTAAAACCACAGTGGAAAAGTTTAAAGGGAAAATAGAATTTGCAGTGCTTCCTATATCCTCAATTCCTGAAAAACATGTCGCAACCCAATTTGCCCGCCTCGCATATTGTGCTCAATTGAATGGGTCTGATATTTGGAAAATTTATCAAATATCTGAAAAGTTTGGGCCGAAAACACTCGACGGGAATTCAAAATTAGATGCCAGTGGTGCAGATAAATTGATCACTGAATTCAAAAATTTGGGTCTTAGTTTCGACGAACTCTCCATTTGTTCTCAAAATGAAAATTCACTTATAGAAATTACAAAATTCAAAACTACGATTGAAAAAATTAGCGAAAATTTGAAACCAATTATATTTCTCAATGGCAAAACAATTCCTTTGCGCCCTGGCACTAGCATAGAATATATAATAAATAACATATTTGATTCAAATTAAAAATATTTACGAGAAAACTTGAACATATAAAATATTTGAAATATCGCTTGCAAATGCTGAAACTTTATTATCGACATATGCTTTGTTTGTAACATCATTGGCAGACGATGGCGTTGTGCTCAATTGAGGAGAGGCTGAGAACACCACGTTTCCTGAGAAGGTTGGAGTTCCCGTTAATGTTCCGGCAATAGTCGATGCGGTAATTGAACCTGCTGTAACAGCGCCCGACAACGAAATTGTACCGGTTAATGTAGTTGCACCAGCGACTGAGAAATTTTGCCCCGTGGGCACAACCAGTCCGCCTGCAGCGGTCATTGCTCCCGTGATGCTTATTGCACCTGCGCCGCTAATGGTTTGAGAAACAGGCAGCGCTGCACCGGCAGCTAAAGTAACAAGGCCAGAGGCACTAATTGTTGTAGCGGTTACTGCTGCTAAAGTGGAAGTACCGGCAACATTTAATGTGCTGCTGAGTGTTGAAGCTCCTGTTGCCGTAAAAGTTGATCCGACATTTAAAGTTGTGCCGATAGAGCCAGCGCCGGATGTGGTTACTGATCCACCCGATAGCGCCACTGAAGTAGTAATTGCCCCAGTAGTATTAATAACTCCTGCGCCCGAAAGTGTTTGCGAAACAGGCAGTGCTGCACCGGCAGCTAAAGTAACAAGGCCAGACGCATTGATTGTTGTTGCACTAATTGTTGTGCTCGTAATTGCCGCAAGAGTTGAAGCTCCCGCAGCACTTAAAGTGCCCGTTAATGTAGTATTTCCAGCAACAGCCAAAGTGGTACCAACGTTTAAAGTCGAGCCAACTGAACCCGCACCAGACGTTGTAATTGAAGAAGCATTTATTGCTGCAAGAGTCGAAGTTCCTGTAGCA
>JAYTOT010000143.1:0-6284 GCA_043747645.1 Pseudomonadota bacterium
AAGGAAATTGTCACTTTTGAATCCTCTGGATTTTGGATTCTGTAACATATTTTTTGATGAATCGGAAATTTTCAGAATTTCAGGCCGCGTGAAGTATAGAAGTTAACGTACCATATAAATTCAATTAAAATTCATTTTGTTGAGAAAAAAAATATTTACTTCATTTTTTTACAAATTTACCGATAACACTTCAAGCATTGTGGGAGTTTGATTTTGACTAGTATTGAGGGCATGCGCATGAGATTAAATTCATTTCAAAGTTTGAATCGTAAGTGTTTCGTTCAGCTTTCTGGGCTTGGGGCACTTTTGATTGTCATGTCATGCGGCACCAAGACTTCGTTTTCGGTTGCCACGGCACCTGCCAAGGCGCCTGCTGCGAAGCCCGTTCAAAGCGTTTCTCCTGCCGTGAATGCAGACAAGCCAAGCCTTTCAAAATCAAGTGCCGAAGATGTCGCGCAGAAAACTATCGTCGAAACTCCTAAAATCCTGCAAGAATGTAAGGTCGACTTAAAGGCCCTTTTTGGGGGATTTTCTTTAAAGGGTGGAAGTAGCCTTCCTTTTACTGAATCTTTTTCCGAATACCCGAATTCAAAATTGCGCCTGCAGTTTGAGGCTGGAACTCGACTTTCATACTCCGAAGGTAAATTGAGTGCCGCAAAGGGCGTTCCAAAAGAGGGTACCGAAAGTGTTTCAGTGAGCATTGCGGACATACCTGAATGCAATACCAAAGTTGATGTAAAACTCGTACCCGACAATGCCTTTGTAGTGGGATCAACACTGGAGCGCGGTGTCAAAGGAAAATTGTATGTCGTGCCAAAGGGCCAGGGTGCGCTTCCAGATTATACTCAACTTAAACCCGTGGCAGACGTTTTTATGGCGACAATCGACATTCCCACTCGCTCGTTTACAGAGGGTTTTCCGAATGTCCCTGAATTAAAAGAGTGGTTTAGCATCGATTTTCGAGGATTTTTGTTAATTTCAACGCCAGGGGACTATCAATTCCGTATCGTCTCAGACGACGGCAGTAAATTATTTCTCAATAACCAATTGGTCATCGACAACGACGGCACACATGGAACCAAATCTGTGTCGAGCTCAGTGATGCATTTTGAGAACGGCAACGTTCCACTCAATCTTCCGTATTTTCAGGGGCCTGGCAGTGAAATTGCGCTGCAGCTCTTTTACAAGGGACCTGGAGTATCGGAATGGACTATCGTTCCGCAGTCTATGTTGCGGATTGAATAAATAATTGTTTTGGTTCAGTTGGAAATGGAGAAACCTGCTGCGTCATGCCGTTTCTTTTAGTTTGAGTGCGCTCAGGTTATTTATCTCATAACTCATTGCGTGTGAATGACATTCTGAATTGTTTTCCATTTTTCAACCAACCAAATCTTCTAGGCTCATTACAGCAATTTTTTCTGCCGCGGCCTTACCGTTGAGAGCAGAACTTGTGGGATAACCGCAGACAATGGAGCGAGTCAAGTTCATACCGTCGGGTATTTTTGTTGGAATTGGCTTGTCACGCAGTAGGTTTATCCACTGAATATCTTCATATCGGATTTTTTAAACGAAAGTAAATCAGATATAAATATTTAATTAATCATTTCAACAAACTTTATTCGATTCTTCGGAGATTCAAATTTTGCCCGGGCTCAGGATTCACAAATAACATCATGATATTACAGTATTTTATTCAAATCGTACTTTACCACAGCAAAAAAGTACGATATGAATATAAACCAATTTTTTTATTGGCGTGAAAACTAAAAACCAAGCATAGAATGGCGCATTGCCTGGCCTGCTGCTGCTGTTCTCTTGGATCGGCATTTTTCTTGAAAAATACAAACCCCGACATTAATGATTGCATGCAATATTCTGCGCCTTATTTTTCTCGGTTCCATGGCTATATTTGGCGAAAATATTTTCTATATACTTTTGTCAGCTGTTATTATATCTTTTCTTAGCCTTATTTTTAGAGTGTCTCGATCGGATATAATTCCCGAGCTTGTAAACAACTCAGACTTGCAGAAGGTAAATAGTGCCTTCGGAACCCTTTGGGGCCTTGCATCCCGGGTTCCTAACCTCATAACTGCTCAAAATTGATGTTTTAATATCCTATCTGATAGGTAAAATAAAAATCTTTACCATGCAAATGCCCAGGGGCTATTTCAGGACAATAAAGTTGCCAGCATCCCCGCCATCGTTAAGAGAAATTTTTGCGCCTAGGTAGTGTTTGAATTTAAACACTGTCCCGGAAGTTTCGTTTGAGTGTGCCCAAAAAGTCAAACGTTTAAGGTTCACATACAAAGCTGATGGACGTGACGCACTATGGTCAAAAATATGAAAAGCAAAACGGATTATAAAAATCGTACAAAGGTGTTCAAGTTTCCTATTCCATATTCCTTTGTGTTTTGCAGCCCTAGAGCATTATAAAACGCAAGTTGCTGAGGGCTGTCGTCCGTAAGTAAGACTATTTGGCGCACATGCTTAAATCGCTGTAAAATTTCTTTCATAAGTCGAGTACCAACCCCCTTTCGCTGATGCGATGGTTTCACCAAAATGTCCTGGAGATACATTATAGTCGCGTCATCTGAAAGACACCTGCACAGACCAACGAGCTGATCACTGTCCCAAAAAGTAAAAACTTCTGCAGAGTTTTTTATGGCTTGGCTCAACAATTCTGGTTTCTCAAAGTATGCCCGCCACCCAACTGAGGCATAAAGGTCAAGAAGGGCAGATATCGAAATGTTTTTTGTTTTTCGAAGCTGCATAGATGAAAACTTTCTTTGATAAATTTAGAATTTCTCGTATTGTAAAAAATTCTGTGTCTAGAACTTTTAGTGTCGTATATCAACCTGTGTTGCAAGGTCAATGACGTCAGAAATTTAGTACGTCGATTCAACAATTGCTTGTCATATGTGTCTACTGCTCTTCGTCGCCAACCCAGCTCCAGAAGCATTGCGGTAAATGCAACCAATGTTTTAACCCGCAATTCGCCCAGACTATCCATAGATTTTGAACGCCTTTTAAATTCTTTGTTGATTCTCTCCACCGAATTCGCAGTTTTAAGGGCCAACCATAAGGGTTTAGGGAAAGAATAATGCGAAACTAGAGAATCGCAGCAGAGCACAGTAACATTGTTCGGGAATTCTTCGATAAAAATATTTTCTAAACCCGGTAATTCATACATAATTCCTATTTTAACACCTGAATAGTCGAGTCTGCGTTCTTTAAGCGACCGAAAAACACTTCGCCATGAATCGACATTGGCTTTGTGGCCTGCCTCAACTGCAAGTATGGTTTTATGATTGTTTCATCAATATTTGCCTGAAATGGGACGTGCCAGCCATTGTTCTGCCAGCTTGACACCGTCAACCATAACTTCAAATGCCTGAATGCGGTCTTTTTGAAAAGACTTCACAGCTTTGCGTAGCTCGGGGAAACAAAAATGGTGCGCCTTGCCTCGAAATTGGCGATGCTCATTTGAATCCTCATGTCTCATCTTATCCTTGTGCACGTTGAACTGATTTGAGTGAGACACGGAATTTTTTACATTACCCACTTCTGCTGACTGCAATAGTTTCAGTTTTTCTGCATTCGCCGGATCTCTTCCTGTGCAGCAAGAAGCCCATTGGGCAAGGCATCGACGATACGTTTCTCGAAGGGATTGTAGTCCGCGCCATGGAACTTGAGTTCGCGCTCCATGTTGAAGAGCCGCCAGCAATCCTGCGGATGCCTGTCTTGACTTGATTCCACCAACAGTGGAATGTCCACAATGCGCAGAAACGGGTCCGTTTTTGTCTCCCCCAAGTTGGCCATTGTCTCATCGATCTTCTTGCGACAACGCGCAAAGTCGTTCAGGTCGGGTTCAGGATCGAATTGCTTGAGCCTGTCGATAAACCAATGGTTCAAGGCGTCGTGATCAAAACCTGCCCGAGCGCAAAACTCCAATCCCACTTCGTCGGCTTCGCGCTCCATCCAAGTGATCAGAACGTCTTTGGGCAAGATGGCTTCGGCGGCCTGGTAGACCTCGAACTCAGCAGCGACAATCTTCTCATGCCTCTGAACGGCGATCTGATTTCCAAGTCTATCAATTTTATCAAAATTCGCTCTAAACTCATTGCAAGCCTTTGCGTCACAGGTCTTGAGGGTGTTCAAAATACGATTAGCCACCGAAACATTTTTCGATGCTTCTGCAAGCTCGGCTGCCGAGAAAATCGAGGTAATAAGCTTGTCATTCGCTGCTTGGAGTTCTTTTGTTAAATTTTCGTCGCTATGCAAGCGCTCAAAAATGGAATCCAACTGTCGCTTGGCTTTAACATAGCGAGGATTATTAACAATCATTGGAAAATAGCGCTCAGGTTCAACCCCATACTTGAAATTAAAGATTTTTTTTCCCCCAGGTGACTTCTGAACAGATTGATGATTCAAAGCAATATGAGCGAGTTCATGGCAGATAGTTCCTGCCAAGCTTGCATCGGATTGAGACTGCTTAATTAAAATCCGCTCGATGAAAATCGCCCCGTCTCCCGCGAATGCTCCGCCGCTAATGCCTTCATCCTTCAGCTCGAGATTGACGCATATGTTCTCCGGCGCCAATTGACCTTTGAACGTAGCAGGGTTCTTCTGTGCAATATAATTTTTCAACTTCTGCAGATATTCAATTGTTACTTCGTAGCCCGCAAGCTTTTTGGGTTCTGGGCACGCTCTGAATTTTTCAATATTTGCAGTCGTTTTGCCAAACTGATGCAGAATTTCGGACGACGTCTTTTCCTGACATTGAGTCAGAAAAACGACGCCAAAAATTGTCAGCAGGCGCATTGCAAGAGCTGGTTTTATCTTCACAAGATGGTTTCCCCTTCAAAGATTGGTCTATTTCTCACATGACTTAAGAACCAACCGGGAAGCATATCCTGTTCAAATGTACCCTTGTCGGCAATTTGTGCATTGCCCCCGGTTGGCCAAACAGCTTAGTAAGAGTGCATCACCTCATTGCCTCTCGCAATCAGCGGTTTATTTTAACAGATATCAGTGCTCGAAAACTCAAACGGGGCGCAGCAAATCTTCTTGCGGGTCGTGCGCGCTTAAGTCATCTTTTTCCGCTCACATCCCCAGAAATACCAGAGTTTTCTCTATGCCATTGAAGTCAAAGGCACTGACCTCATTTCAGATAAACATTTAAAAGGTCTGCGCGCCTTCAAAGAAGAAAACATTGTCAAAAGATACCTCTGTGTGTCGCTCGACAGCGCTCCTCGCAAAACCGAAGACGGCATTGAAATTTTGCCTGTCCAACTCTTTTTAAAAAAACTCTGGGCGGGTGAATTGTTACCTTAAGGGGCTTTGCATCCCCATTTTTCGTAGCAAGGAGCGCCGCCATTGAATTGCAAACAAGTTTTTAATTTTGCTTCATCGCAGCTGTTTCCGCGAGTATTTGGAGTGTTTAATCCGTTAAATTGAGCAAAGAAAGATTTTGTATTTCGGCTCCAAGTAAAGTTTGAATTCGGCGCCGATGCCTCCGACGTACTCAAAAAAGTGACAGAGCCATCGCCATTGGCTACGGGCATAACTTGAACAGTTTTAAGTTGCTTTGTTTCAATGTCAAAAAGTGCTCGACCCAGAATATTATCGCCATGAGCAGAAACTCCTTCATGAATAAAATTGCCCAAACTTGTGAATATCACACCGCTGTGGCCATCCGCAGAATTCACAACTTTTACGCCTGCCTTTGTATGAGGCCCAGAACCAAAAACAATGTTTCCTTTAAAATCTTTAATAAACCGCTCGCCCACAGCCTTTAAATAACCCACGGCAGTGTCTTCTTGCCTATTGTTTCCGCTCCCATCTTGGGTGTGAACAGAGAGCATTCTAAAATCGACATCGGCATTTGCCAAACCTGTTAAAAGTTTAGTTATTAAAGGTTTATTAGGATTTTCGCTTGAAGATACAATTTGCGCTACCCCATTCATAGACCAACTTTGTATTGCAATTGCTGCAAATGCCACGCGTATTTTTCGACCTTTTATTAAAAATTCTTTAATTCGAGGTGTGTAAACTTCTAGGGGTTCTGCATTAGAATCTTCGTCTGTCTTAGATACCCCATGCCATAGAATTTTATCGTTAAAGGAGGCCATGTTTTGAGATGTTATATTAGGTCCGTAAGGTACAAAACAGTCTCGAGCATGATTATTGGCCACCGAAAAAACATTGAATCCTGCGCCAATTGCTTTTCGAACTTGCGCTAACGAGGAACGAAAGAAAAAATCGACTCCTGAATTTTGTTCCGA
>JAYTOT010000144.1:0-2898 GCA_043747645.1 Pseudomonadota bacterium
ACTTCAAGAATTTCTATTTCGCGCGTGAGCAAATAGTGAACTTTGCGCAAGCGTGATGCGTCGTCTTCCATTTCAAGAAGTTCTTGTTTTGCTTCAACATCAACGCTTAAATAGGGAATAACCAAATCGGACAAATAACCAGCATCAGATACATTTTCTATAAATAAAACAGCTTCGCTAGGGACATTTGGCGAAAGGGTTATGGCACGTTGAATGAGCTGCTTAAGACCTTTACTCAGGGCCATAATTTCAATAGACGACTGACTTTCCGCTTCGCTAATGTACTCTACGCGAGCAACCATATGGGTTGAATTTTCGTTGGCATACGACATCACTTTAAAGCGGCGCAAGCCTTGCACAACGGCACCATAAGAGCCGTCGGGAAATCGAATGACTTTGAGTATTTTCGCTTCTGTACCAATGTCGTAGAGATCTGCGCCACGAGGCGATTCTTTATTAGGATCCCGCTGGGCCAAAACACCTAAAGCGCCACCAGAACGAATAGATTTTTCAACAGCTTCGTTGTTCCAGTC
Organism: Pseudomonadota bacterium; assembly: GCA_043747645.1. Lineage (GTDB taxonomy): Bacteria > Bdellovibrionota_B > Oligoflexia > Silvanigrellales > Silvanigrellaceae > JAYTOT01. Next base: position 534 of record JAYTOT010000144.1, read on the forward strand.
TTTACTTGCTGTAAGAGGTAGAACATTATGAGGAAAAAGTACGGTATTCTTAACCGGAATAATGTTTATTTCAGAATACTTCTCATTTATTGCATTGCCGCTTTGGCTTTCGGAATTGAGCTCATCTGCCAATGGTACAGCTGCGCTATTCGCATCTGCCAATACTAATGAAGAGCTCTCGGACAGGCTTAAACTGCGTGTTTTATTTTTTGCCGGTAACAGCAAGGTTTTTTGAGATTCAATCACACCGACAGTCTTATTAGCGCGAGTTGGCTTGGCAACGACTGCAATGTCCGGTTTCTTAACCATTGAAGTTCCTTTCAAAAACGCACTCAAACCTCAGCAGCAACGGTATGTAACCTCTAAAACAGTAGGAGTGCATTGGGGAATATGGACGCCATAAGGCATGTGTCAATACGCTATAAAAATTGGGAGATTGAAAAACACAACACTACTGAGACTTGCACAACACTTCTAATTCTGATAACTGCTCGGGTTCACACTCTGTGGAGGTTTTCTAACTATGACTCGAATTTGTGCACTCACCGGAAAAACTAGCATGGTTGGCAACCGCGTTTCTCATGCTAACAACAAAACTAAAGTTCGCTTGCGATCTAATCTTCAAAACAAGCGCCTTTTTGCTCCTACTTTGGGCAAATTTGTACGCATTCGTTTGAGCACTGAAGCACTTCGCACAGTGAACAAATTGGGTCTCGAAGCTTATGCTGCAAAAGTCGGACTCAAACTTTCTTAAGTTTGAACCCCGTTTTTATGCTTTAGTTATGAGCTTAAAATAAAAAAAGCTTCCACATTTGTGGGGGCTTTTTTTATTGTTTCTTCGTAGAAGCAATTTTGTTTTCCCCTAGCGGCAATTTATATGTGGATTCTCCGATTTTTTCTCGTATGCGCGCTTGGCTTTTGCTTGACCGCCAGTGCAAATTCGAACGATGAACTAAATTCGGCTTCTCTCAATGCCGAGAGTTGCCAGGCCGTAATACGCCTTTTTCCCTTCGGAATTGGAGTGGGCGCAGGCAAACTCAACAACACTAACTCAGTATTCCTAGAAGGTGATGCAAAGTACTGCTCTTTCGGACCTCTGACCCCGGAACTTGTCTTGCGTGCCGGCTTCAGCGGCACCATTGGCTACGGAACTTGGCAGCCTCTCATTACAACCGGCATTTCTCAAAGCATCTGGCTCACGGAGCACCTCTATGTCACGGCAGGCCCCGCGTTTAGAATGATTCGTGAAGAGCTCAGCAAAATAGTTCGAGACGACCGCGCAGCACATGGTGAGTCCACAAAATATGTAGGCGGCGCCGATTCAACTACCTTAGGGGCAAACGCATCAGTTGGATTGCGCCGGCATCCTAGAGAACATTTTCCTGCAGAAATTGGAGTTGAATTTTTTTCGCTTTATTGGCCTTTCGCGAGTCTATCACGCAAATCTAATGCCGCAGCTCGCGCAGATGAAAGCTTTGCGCGAAAACGGTCACAGGACCTTGCGACCCAAGGAGATTGGGTTTTGCCTCGATTTTACTTAGGCTTAAAATTTTGATTTTTTGAACACCAGAGTCCCAATAAAAAAAACTCGCCCATTTTTCGGGATACTTAACTTCATTTCTGCGGCTGAATTTCCTACGCACCGGTCCCGCTTAGAAAGCTATATATTGTGCTACTTGCCTCGGAGTTTTTGAACAGATTGAAAAAAACAAAACTTCAGAGCTAAATTAAAAATTAAAAGAGTAACCGAACTTATAGCATTAGCTTAGCGCTTACTTTACGACGACACAATTGAAATAGGACAATATCAGCAACAAAATACACTCAAAATAAGAGCTAATTTCATGCAAAAGCAGACACAAAACAAAGCGAAAAAAAAGTTGGCGGCTTGACGGTTTTTCTGCTCGAGACCGCTTGAGTGCGATTTTGCGGCTGCTCATCACAGAGTTTCAGGATGATTGTCGAGACCCTACTATTTGCTATGCGCCAAGTTAATGCCCGTGGAGCATGGTCACTTAGGCCTTTTTTGTATTGTTATACGAATATCTGAGAATCGAATTTGCCTGACTTCATCAAGCACACCATCTACGAACTATAAGGAAATTGTCACTTTTGAATTTCGGTTTTTTTTGTATTCTACAACATCCTTTTTAATGAAACGGAAATTTTCAAAATTTCAGTTTGCGTGAAGTAAAATCCTGACACAAATGTAACGGAATTGAATTTACTCAATCATTTTCAATTATTACAAATCAAAATCAAGAATTAATGGCGCTAGGTTAAGAAGTTATGTTTGCGTGCCAATCACTTCTCTTGCATTGAAGTCTTAGGAAGGGCTTGGGTCTCCTTTTAACCGCCCGAGGCT
>JAYTOT010000145.1:0-10397 GCA_043747645.1 Pseudomonadota bacterium
TCACATTTGATTTGTTTGCGCTCACTAATATTCTTTCTCCTGGTTCTGTCCAGCTGTGCAATGCCAAAGAAAAAGTCGCCCAATGCACGGGCAATACCAATTTTGCCGCAAATCGAGTGCTGCCTGCACAGCTTGTTCCGGGCCAATGTGAACGTCTGTCCAGGCTTGATTGTATGCCCCAAACAGGGTCTGTGAGAAATCTTTTTCCGTCTATTTCTATTAATATTGAGGAATGGCTAATCCAGGTGACTCTAAATCCTGTTTCTGACGGAGTATCAAATTCCGATTTAATTCTATGCACAGTGGGAATTTGTGAGCTTGGAAATTTATTCTGTGTAGAATCTCTCATCCAGTGCGCCATTGCTTTCCATAAATCTTCTTTCATGGGAATAGTATTTTGAAATTTTCCGTTATTGAACTGTGGAGAATTTTGAATTCGTTCCTGAGAATTTTGGAGCTAAAGTGTTTTTTGGTGCGCGCTAGAATTTTCTAAATTTGATTTTGCAAAAGCATGGGATTCGGATGAATTTTTAAACATACCAACTACCGCAGAAATTGCAGATAATGAAAACGTTTTTATTGCAAAACGCCGCGATTCTGTGTTTTTTATTTTGTAATTGAAAGTCTTATTTAATCCCATTTTAAACATTTACTGCCTTTCGTAGAATTATTGCCAGTCTTTGCAAAATTTAGATATTTTTCTCGGCCAGTTAAAATATTCTTATTTTTGAATATATTCTTTCCAGCTATCTTGCAATTCTCCGCGGTTCATGCCAAGAAATTCAGTCAGTTTATCTTGATTTAATTTTGTTTTAAACAGAACATCGTGCCAGTTTTTCCCAAATTCGGCGTCTAAAACTCCAAGGCCTCTTTGTTGAAACATAAATTCCATTTGTGGATTAATAGGTGCACTGACGTTGTCATGGCAAGCAAAACAATATTTGGCTTTTGGTGTAGCAGGGTCCATTCGCTTGGGAGTCCAGGAGCCTGCAAAGAAAATTTTGCGACCTTCGTCGTTAGTTACATTTTCGAGTTGTTCACGTCCTACAACAAGATAGGGAATTCCTTTGTTACGAATTTTCGCCTCCGTTTTATCAAGTCCAGATGGAACAAGTGGAGTCTGATGATTAATTTTCAAAGGGTTTTTTAGCCACTGAAGAGAATTTTTATGTGTTATATTTTTTGAAAATGCAGAATCTTTTAAAACTTCGTGCATGCGTTCAGGCATGAGCTCGGGACTGTGAATCCATGGCGAAGATTGGTGACAATTTACGCATGGAGTAGAGCGTTTTATAAGGTTCCAGTTGTCGTAAACTGTGTCGGCCCCAGGACTATTTGCAGAAGGAATTTTCGCGCCTGACTTCAAGGAACTTTTGTTAAAGAAACAAGTGGCACCTGTAGTCTCGTTATAGCCAATAATACCCATTTGGCCTGTACCAGATATTCGAGTATCGTTGTTCAAGCGGCAAGATGCAATCCATGTCACTTTTTCACCCTGAGGAGACTGAGAGAGTGTTTTTTGAACAACCGAAATGCCGTTGCATCTTGGCCAGGTTGTGCCTGATCCCATTATCCAAGAATCGTTGATGCACTCAAATTTCATGGAAGGGTCTAAAGATTCAGGATCTGTTAGGTTTTGAGAATTGGAATGAGGACTATTTAATTCCTCTCCTGTGAGGCGAATTTCCGAAAGTGTGTTTTTTTTCCAATTTCCGATGGGCTGAGTGATGTATTTTCCTGGTAAGTCTGAGGTGCTGCAGTCTACTTCTGGCGCATTTCCAAGCGCTAAATAACACATTTTCGCATAATCATCGAAACTGAATGAATTTGACACTGAATTTTCTTTTACAGCTGAATTGGGTTTTTTAGGAACACAAGCTGCAAATAATAAAGCGAATAGAACTATAAAATGAGCGGTATTTTTCTTTAACATTTCGATTAAAGTCCTTGAAAAAAAATAGGCATCGCCGGGCCACCTGGCCGAAATATAATTTTCGTCTTTTACAACAAAAGCATATTTATGATCGTTACGAGTTCCTCTTTTAGTGAGCACAAAAGGTCCTTCCTTAAATTGATGGGTTGAGTTTTCTAAAATGCTTTGAACTTCATCTTGGACATAAACAGGATATGTGCGGTAGTGGCGGCCTATGCGCCAAAATGTAAGAAAATAAGCAATTTTCTCCATATATTTTGGAAGGCAAGTTGTAATTTTATTTGCCAATATGCTTTTACCGGTTTTCATATCTGTTGCTCGTGCGGCAGCTATAACTCCGTGACAAATTGCCGCAACGGGCCGCTTGAGTTGGCAGAAATCGGCAATAAAATTTTGTAAAATTTTCGATTCCAAATATTGACGCATGCCTGGCGCATGTCCTCCTGGTAAAACGAGCGCAGCGAAGTGATTTGCATTGAGTTCACGCCATGGAATTGGATTTTTAAATTCCTTTTGTTGAATCATTTGCGCATAAAATTCTCTGGGTTCTGGAGTTGCCCCTAATGTTTTTCCCCAGAATCCGTTTTCTAATAATTTCTCGTCGCAAGCGCTTTCAGTGCCGTTTTCCGTCGCAAAAATGACTTGGTATCCCGCTTCAGTGAGGAGTTTCCATGGCACAGCGACTTCTGTGACATCGAATCCATTGTCTGGCAGTGGAATGGCTATTTTTTGGTCTGATGTCATTGATTCTTCTCTCTTTGATCGCCGTAAAAACTGAATTCTTTTAAAAACATTAGTAAAATAATTTTACTGAATTTTATTTTAAATGCAATTTTTGGAGTTCAAGCAAAAAAGCTCAATTTAAATTTATTAAAAACAAGTTGAATTTATTTTTATACTTCATTCGGCCTGAATATTTGAAGTTAAATTAAATATTTTCAAGCTGCTTTTTTGACGCATTCCATTTACAACTGGAGTCAAAAAATTAAAATACAAATGTTTGCTCTTAGCATTTACCTTTGGAGGTTTTCTTGAAAATGAGATTCGCACTGCCTTTTTTATTATTTGCATCTGTTTCAGTCACTGTTTCTTGCAAAGATCGCAAATTTAATCGTGCATCCCAGCAAAAAGATTTTGTTGATGGGTTCCATAGCTCATTGACGCCAGGCCATCTAACGTTCGGATTCCACTGGATGAGCTCGGCAACAGTGACAGACCTTAATTCGGCCATTCAGTGGGCCAAGCTTCAAATTGATGCTTCCAAAGAAAATTTCAAAATTCCAGAGAACGGGCCTGCGCCAAGCATGGCTATGGCAGGACATGGGCTTTATGTCGCAACAGACCCGATTCAAACGAAGGACTTTGGTTCCAATTTACTGCTTGTTCCCATAAAGCCGCAGTCTAAATATTCGTTTATGTTCGACAGAAGTGGCTCGGGCCAATTTGCTTTGATGCGCTCAAATATTCCAGTGATTGCTTATCAATACTTACCTAGTTTTGTTCCAGGGGCTGATAATAGATCTGCGGTCATTCGCTCGCCAGATGTCATTGATTGGGAGAAAGCTAGTTTTTATTCCTTCAAGGAGGGCACTCTGGAGGTGCCAGAAATAAAAGGCATTGAAAAATTGCAGCAAGCACTAGATTCAAAAGACATTAAACAGTTCTTAGAATTCTTTTTGAATTCCCGCAAAACACTACAATCCGTATGTTCCTTGAGTGGTTATTCACAGTTTAGAAACATCCAGAATCTCAAATCCAATATAAACAGATCTTACATACCTGCGCTCTCTAGTCTAGATGAAAATAAAACTCCCATCTATCTTGCTATTATGAAAGAATTGAAAGAACCTAGTTTGAAAGAATTGGTTGAAAAACAACCTTTGAATCTGAGGCCTATCTTGCTGCAAACCGGCGAAGATTCGACTAAGCCAATAATTCAATTTCTTTTTGGCAGAATGTCGGCTATTTTGGGTGATACAAATTCAACGTTAAATTCTTGGGAAGCGGAAATAACTCTCGATTTAGATCTTTATATATTGAAAAAAATCAAGTTGATTCCTCATGATTTAATTGTAAAAAATAAGACTGAACTACTTGATTATCTTTATACCACTGAAGAAAAAAAGTTTAAAGCAGAAGCCGAGCTTCTTTCGGGCTTGAAGCCAATTGCAAATCAATTCTCTCAATTATTAGCAGAAAAGAGTATAACTGCCTGGCAGTAAAACCCAAGCAATAAAAGTTATTTCTCCGAGAACCGGCCGAAGGGGCGGTTTTTTGCCTCAGCACGGATTTTAGTCGCTTTGTCTGAATCACTGTATTTGCTGCGAACTTCGAGCCTAAATTTTTTCATCATCAAATCTGCGGCGGCCTGAATTTTTACAAAAGGCAATCGCATTTTTGTAGATTTATTGACTTCCATTTTTAAAATAGAAGAATTGAGCAATGAAATACGCTGAGAATCAAATCCTAATTGCGTTATGCGTTCGGGGCGAATATTTGCCCAGGCTTTAAGTTCAAACGAAACATCTAAAAAATTCCCCACGTTTTCTGGTTTAAAACCAGTGCAAGTGATTTGCAATGTCCAGTGATCTCCACTCAAATCGGCAAGCATAGTGTTTGCTAAAACCCAAGGGAAATCAATTTTAGGCAGACCTCGGTACGGGTCTCCGCTGCTGTTTTTTTCAAATTTGTCGTACTGAGCGTTATGCCACACGGTCATGTGATTCTCCCCATCTAGCCATCATTTTTCTGAGCCCTTCACGCGAAATTCCAAGTTCTTCTGCAACTCTAGATTTGTTACCTTTGTTCTTTTTTAAACTTTCAGCAATTAATAATTTTTCTGCAATAAGTTGCACCTCTGGCAGAGATTTATTCAATATATTTATGTGCAAAGCTAAACCTCTGATTTCGCTTTCGCATGAATCAGGTGGTGTTCCGATAGAAACTTCAAGAGTCTTTAAGTTGGCATGATTGAGAAAGTCTGAATTATTTTCTTCGGCATTAAAGTCTTCTTGAAGCGAGAGGTGAGACAATTCGATAGCAGGAGAATTTGTGCCTGAAATAACAAAAAGACGTTCTACTTCGTTTTGTAATTGACGAACATTTCCAGGCCATTGGTTCTGAGTGAGTTTCACCAATACTTCTGGGGAAAAACTTTTATTGACACAGTTGTTGTATTTTTGATTGAGCGTTTCCAGAAAAGAAATGGCAAGTGCCGCAATATCGCTTTTACGCTCACGCAAACACGGCACATTTATTTGCACGACGTGAAGCCGGTAATAAAGGTCTTCTCTAAAGGTATGTTGAGAAATCATATCTTTTAAATTACGGTGTGTCGCAGAAACAAAACGCACGTCTACGTTAATAGGAGACTTGCCGCCCACGCGAACAATTTCTTTTTCTTGCACGGCACGCAGCAATTTGGCTTGAGTGGGAGCGCTCATTTCGCCTATTTCATCCAAAAAAAGAGTGCCTCCATGAGCACTTTCTATTTTGCCAATGCGTTTTGACACGCCAGTAGCAACGCCACTCTCAATTCCAAAAAGCTCAGCCTCCATCAAACTTTCTGGAATTGCAGCGCAATTGAGAGCTATAAATGGTCCATTTTTGCGGCTTGAAAGTGCGTGAATACAATGTGCTACAAGTTCTTTTCCAGTCCCGCTTTCTCCTTGTATGAGAATGGGGCTATCGAAGGGGGCTGCACTCCAAATAATTTGTTTCAAGTTCTCAACACTTACGCTAGAGCCTACAATGCGAGAAAGTGAAGTTTCGTCATCAAAAAAACCTCGAACATGAGCTACTTCCTGCTCGAGTTTTTTCTTGCTTTTAAGCAAGTGTTCGATATTTGTATATTCGTTCAGGCGCAACGAAGCAAACGATAAAATATGTGACAAAGATGCTTCATCCATTGTATCAAAGCATAATTTATTTTTAGGATTTAAGAGTTCTATTGCGCCTAAAATATTGATTGATTTTTGTTTGTGAGCAGATTTATGCGCTAAATGTGTTGCAATAGGCGAACATAAAATTGATTTAGTTTCGTACCCTGTAAGCGTATCAATTTCCTTAAAAAAACGTGAGTCGGAGTATGCATTTTTAATATTCAATATTTTTCCTGAGCTTACAGTTTCGCCAACAATTCCTTGTGAAGCAGGAATTTGAAGATTTATGGACTTATCAACACCGGTAGTTGCAAATCCTTTTAATATATTTTCATTTTTATCGAGTAAAAAGATACTTCCACGGTCGGCATCAAGCCGAGAAATGCATTCTTCAAGCACTAAATTTAGAAAATCGTCGATGCTTTTTTCGTGAAGCACAAATTCAGCTATTTTGAGGCAACTTTGAATGTCATGCTCTAGAGCTTGCACTTTGTCTTTTGTTGCAGAGCCTTTGGAACTGCCAGACAATTTCATGAATTCCTCGTGTGAAGTGCCAATGAAAAAAACAAAAACATGGACTATTTTACAGGTTCAGAATACCGCTATGTTAACGTCCTCAGGAATGGCTTCCTGTGCCGTCTGTTTAGAAATTGACAGAAAATCGACCTAAAAACATTAAAAAAGGCTTGACAGTGTGCGTGCTTAGACTATGACGCGGGAGCGTTTGAATAAGGCGTAACGCGCGCCAGATGGAGGTTTCAAGAGATGGGTAATCGTAACATTCAGGATTCACGAGCAACCTACGGCATTGACGGCTGGGGAGCTGGGTATTTTGGTATTTCGTCTCGGGGCACGGTGGAAGTTTTTCCATTTGGTTCAGAGGGCGTGTCTGCCGATTTGCAGTCCATTATGGAGACGGCATATGAACGTAAAATTCAAACGCCACTTATATTACGATTTCCCCAGGTGTTAGACACTCAACTGACGCGCTTGCACAAAGCATTTCGGTCTGCAATGGATGAATCTAAATATGAAGGAAATTTACGTTGCGTATTTCCTTTTAAAGTAAACCAACGTAAAGAGTTTATTGACGAGCTCGTGCGCTCTGGTCATAAGCACTGTTACGGATTAGAAGTCGGCACCAAACCTGAATTGTTTGCTGCCCTTTCGTATGAACTTCACCCTGAAGCATTGTTTGTGTGCAATGGATTTAAAGATTCGCACTTTATTGAATTGGCCTTTGAAGCAAAGCGCATGGGTAAAAACATTGTGCTTGTGATTGAAGGAACAGACGAACTCAAGTTCATTATTAATTATGCCAAAGAAGTTGGTTTCTGTGTAGACATTGGCTTGCGTGCAAAGTTGTATGCCAAGGGTTCTGGTTTGTGGGAAAAGTCTTCGGGCTCTGAAAGTAAATTTGGTCTTTCTACCAGCGAAATGATGGAAGCATTGTTTATGCTCGAAGAAGCTGGTTTAAAGCAAAATTTGGTGATGGTTCATTATCATATCGGCTCACAAATCACGGAAATCAAACGTGTTAAAAACGCGATGAAAGAAGCAGGTCGCGTTTACGCAAAAATACTCAAAGCTGGATTTAATTTAAAGTATCTTAATATTGGCGGCGGTATTGGTGTCGATTACGATGGCAGTAAAACAAGTTTTTATGCTAGCGCAAATTACACTATGCAAGAATTTGCCAACGACGTGGTTTACATTGTTCAAGAAGTATGCCGCTCTGAGAATGTAAAATCGCCAACTATTGTGAGCGAAAGTGGTCGTTGTGTAGCGGCTTACCATGCCGTATTAGTGACCGATGTGCGTGAAGTCGAAATGATGGGGGGCGAGATTGACGAAGTCAATGTTACGAGTACCGATCATAAAATATTATCTGATATGTTGAATTCTCTCCGCGCTATCAATACCAAAAATTATGTTGAAGTTTACCACGATGCAATTGAATACCGTGAAGAATTATTCACGCTTTTTAATTTGGGTTATTTGGAGCTAGAAACGCGTGCAAAAGCTGAAATAGTATTTGATGAAATTTGCAATAAAGCGCTCTTTTTTCATAGTAATTCTGGTGTGCCACTTGAAGAATTTGAAGAACTTTCCAAAAGCCGCATTAGTAAATATTTGGCAAATTTTTCGATATTTCAATCTATCCCAGATACGTGGAGCATTGAACAACTTTTCCCAGTTATGCCTCTTGCAAGGCTAGATGAAAAGAGTGGACGTACTGGTGTTATTATGGACATCACCTGCGATTCCGACGGCTGCCTCGACCGATTTACAGACACACGCGATGTTAAAACAGCGCTTGAATTGCATGTGCCTCATTCGTCTACTCCCTACTATATCGGATTCTTTTTGGTAGGCGCATACCAAGAAGCATTAGGTAACAACCATAATTTATTTGGTGCCGTGAACGAACTTATCATTCATTGTGGCGAAGATGGTAGCATTGAGCGCATGGATGAAGTCAAGGGCGAAGATGTAGGCGAAATATTACGCATTATGAATTACAGCGACAACGATATTATTGGTGGATATGAAAGGCAACTTAAGCGTCGTATCGAATCTGGACTTTTAGAATCAGACGAAGCCGACGAAATTCGTGAGCGGGTTAAAAACTATTTTTCAGAATATCCTTATTTGTTAGTTAAAAGCCGCTTAGAAATTATCGATTGATCTGTGGTTTTTGAGAATATTTCCGATACAGCTTGATAGAATAAAAAAATCATTATTTCCTTAAATCCATTTCGAGCAAGCCGAAATATGAAGTCAATTTTCATTTTTTGATGCATTTTGGCCAATATGAAGCTAAAATATCCCCTGTCATACATCACAACATCATTTGGAGAAATATTTTCCAAATGACTTTGGATGCTAGCTCTTTCATTTCCGTATTTATCGACAATAAAATGAACAGGAACGAGGTAATCTAATGAGTATATACAGCTTACTAAAGCTTGAGGATTAGCCCCTTTTGCGGTCATATTATGAAAATCATACTTGGCCAACTCTGGAGGTAAGTTTATTTTGCAACCATCATCTGCGTAAACACGCCTTTTTGGCAAAATTTCAGCCTTCAAAGGCGGCATTTTCATAATTGTTTCGCAAACTTTTTTATTCATGAGGCAAAAAATATCTTCGCTTACTTTTTGTCTTTTTCGCACACGTCTCGCTTCATTGCAATTTCTACCATGCCGTCGTTTACACCCAAAATTCTCGAGTCAGAAATACCTACTCTATTTGCGTATTGGCCAAAATATTTCACTGCGGTGTCGGCATCGTTGTGCGGCGGAGCGCAGTAAACATTCCGTTTTTCTGGCAGCGTTGGCATTGATTTACCAAACAATGAGCTTTTAGAATCATTCACTTTTGTAGACAATTTACTCTAATACTTCGCTCTAAACATTTTTGACAATCCCCATATCGGAAATAAAAATTTCTTTTTGTGCTTCTTCCATTCTCCATCTGAATAAGTTCTCGAGGCGATTAAAACATGCACATGATAATTCTTGATGACTTTTTATTTATCGCGGACAATTCGTTCTCTGGCATATATTACTCATTTTTATATCAGTAGTAATATCGGATTAAATTCTAATAAGTTTATATATGACGGAGATATCTAGTCATAATATTGAAATATTTTAGTGGCTGGGTTCTTATTCTCTTGCATATTGGACTGAAGCAAGCTCGTTTGGTAGGATCTTCAAACCTCACGCCGCAGGCGGGTTAGTTCAATTGTGATTTTTATCCTATAAATTAAGCTCATTGTTGCTCAGACAGTTAGGTTTGCCAGAACAAAAAATGAGGCAAATCTAGCTTTCTTTTTTTTTGCCAAATTCCTTTTTGCGCATGCACCTTAGATTAAAAAAAGCCTCGTGATATATGCGGGTCTTAAGCTCGTTAAACTCACTTTGCCCTCCCAAACCTTAATTTTAAATCAATACTTCCGGGAATTTCGGGACTTTCGAGAATTCTCTAACATTTTTATTGGGCAGCTCGGCGAGCAAACCGTGCGAAATATCTAAGAAATTGCAGATAAAATCGCTGGCGAATTTCATTCTTTAAAGATTGCTAGCCTGTTTGCCGAGTTAAAAGGAGTAGCACACAAAAGGAAGATCTTTGAAGCAAGAGGTTAAAATGAACAAATCATGGCAATTCAACCCAAGTAGTTGTTTTTTTAAGGGAACCAAACTCTCGTTAGGGATGGCATTTGCTGAATTCATTTTCGGATGCGGAGGAAGTAATGTCACAATCCAACACAATCGTCGAACTTTAAGTGAAGGAAGTTCGGCCGCACAAAAGACAGACGTTACAGAGTCGACGTCAAATGCAGACAACTCGAAGAATATTAATGCAGACAACTCGAAGAATATTAATGCAGACAACTCGAAGAATATTAATGCAGACAACTCGAAGAATATTAATAATCAAGGTTCCGAAAAACCAGGGGTAGTCACTTCGCCTCGGGAGTTCGAATTAGCGACACTGCAATCTTACCCCATTCTTCGCCTGAGCCACGAAAAATATTTCAACACGGCAGTCGACCTTTTTGGAACAGTCGAAGACCC
>JAYTOT010000146.1:0-12928 GCA_043747645.1 Pseudomonadota bacterium
GGGTCTTCGACTGTTCCAAAAAGGTCGACTGCCGTGTTGAAATATTTTTCGTGGCTCAGGCGAAGAATGGGGTAAGATTGCAGTGTCGCTAATTCGAACGCCCGAGGCGAAGTGACTACCCCTGGTTTTTCGGAGCTCTGATTATTAATATTCTTCGAGTTGTCTGCATTTGACGTCGACTCTGTAGCGTCTGTCTTTTGCGCGGCCGAACTTCCCACACTTAAAGGTCGGCGATTGTGTTGGATTGTGGCATTACTTCCTCCGCATCCGAAAATGAATTCAGCAAATGCCATCCCTAGCGAGAGTTTGGTTCCCTTAAAAAACCAACTACTTGGGTTGAATTGCCATGATTTGTTCATTTTAACCTCTTTCTTCAAAAATTCTCGTTTTGTCTTCTCCTCTTTTCTCTCGGCAAACCGGATAGCAAACTTTAAAGAATGAAATTCGACAGCGATTTTATCTGCTACTTCGTAGATATTTCGCACGGTTTGCAGGCCGGGCTGCCCAAGAAAAATGTAAGGGAATTCACGAAGAGGCCGAAAGTATTAATTTAAAATCAAGGTTCGGGAGGGCAAGGTGAGTTTAACGAAATTAAGACCCGCATATATCACGAGGCATTTTTAAACTTAGGCGCCTTCGAAAAAAAGGAATTTGGCAAAAAAAACAGTTAGATTTGCCTCATTTTCTATTCTTGCAAACCTAACTGTCTGAGCAACAATGAGCTTAATTTGTAGGATAAAAATCACAATTCGTCTCAAATGTACCTACGCCATCGTGTTTTAAGTAAACTGTGCTGCTGCCAGAATATGAAAAAAGCAACAATTTACCAGCAGATACATTTCCAGAATAATACAAAAGAACTTGCTGACCACCGATCGTTGTATAAGAATAATTCTTTTTCAGCACGACACTAGTAATAAAACGACCAGCCAAATTAGAGATATTTACAGAATCATAGCCAATATCATAACTGTATTTATTGCCAGTGCTTTGGCAACTTGGAGGTGCATCGCTCCACGCCTGAGCATTTACAGTGCTCACAACAGCCAAGGAAGCGATAGAAAACACTAAATTACGAAGCATAAATTCTCCTTAAAGTTTAATCCTTCTGCAAACAGATGAAAGATTAAAAGGTACAAATAAAGCCTGATGGCTTGCCTTTACTTCATTTAGGGAGTTATGGGTCAAAAATCAAGATCAAAATGAGAAATCACTCTAAAAAAATTTTCAAGTCTAATTTTAACCATTTACAGATCTGGAAAAGGTTTGTGAAGCAGGGGTACCGTGCGCAAAATACCGCTATCTAAAAATATGATATTTTTCGACAAATTTTCTAAATAGCGGATCAGTTAACTTCCCGCTTCATTGGCCGATCTATCAATAGTGCCCTTGTCCATCAGCTTATCAACTCTATTTGCCACGCCCGATTTAGACACGCCATCTACTAATTTAAGAAATTCTTTTCCTGAAATTGAAGAAGTTTTATGCAGCGATGTAAGCGCACAAATAATTTTTCGTTCGTTCAAAGAGAATTCAGCATAGAGAGACGAGTAAATAGAACGGGAAAGTTCAATATAATAATCAATGGCTTCGACAATATGACCACAATTAATAGCTCCAAATATTTGCAATTTTGCTTCAAGTCTTGGAATGATTTTTATTTCCTGGAATTCATCAAAAATAATTAGAAATTCAAATTTTTCGGCCGTAACGAGTGCATTAATATTTTCTAATACAGCAGAAAATTCAACTACAGATTGATCTTGAGTAGTACGTATTGAAAATTCACCAAGACCGTCTGCGTCAACCGGTGGTTTCCAGACAGGCTTTAGGGAGCCAACAGGTCTAGCCCAAAAAAAATGGGCCAAAAATATTGGGCCAGAATTTTTGGACTCCAAAATTTGGCTTTTTAGAGCTCAACAAAGGGTTTAAAACCACCCCAAATCATGCGCTGACCATCAAATGGCATTTGGCTCATATCTTGGTTCATGCGTGGGTCTTCCATCACTTTTTTCATGCCAACATCGCGCACTTCTTTCGAGGGCCAAATGACAAATGAAAAAACGACTTTTTCATGCGCTTCACGCTTCACTGCCATAGTAAACGATGTTACTTTACCTTCTGGCACGTCGTCACCCCCAAGATTCAACCACTTTAAGTGCGCCATTTTCTTTCATCAAACCAGCCATTGTTTTAGCCATGGAACCATATTTATCAAAATTAGCTTCTGGGACTGGAATTACGTAACCATCAACATATGACATTTTAAATCTCCTAGTTTTTTACCGCAAATCATTTAATTGCCTGAAATGAAACCTTATACAATAAAACACCCCGGTGCGAAGGGGCATAATTACAACACAGTCACAATCTAGCTTTTATCGCCTCTTGAATAATCTCAGCAAGAGCAGACATTTTTATAGGCTTCTCGAGAATCAACTTAATTTCTCCATCTCTACATTGTTCTGGAGTGAGATCGTTATATCCTGAAAGAATAAAAAAGATGGGTTTATGACCTTTAAATTTTGCAACTTCATTTGCAAGAAATAATCCGTCTCCATCAGGCATTCGCATGTCGGAAATAATCGCATCAAAGCGATCTGACACGAGGCATTCCAATGCGTTCTTTCCACTTGAAGAAACACAAATAAAAGCTCCGTATCTTGTAAGCATTTCGACCAGAATTTCCCGGAGGCATTCATCATCGTCTACAACTAAAATACGCAATCCGGTTAAATTTGGCTTCATTGTTCGACTCCATCCGATTTGTTATTGTGGACGCTTCGTTAGAGGCATAGTAGCAACAAATGAAGTATGATTTTCATATAATTCATATGAGAGGTTTCCACCCATCGACTCCATAATTCCTTTAGAAATACTTAAACCTAACCCAGTCCCAGAACCTACTTCTTTTGTAGTAAAAAAAGGCGTCATCATACGATCGACAATGGCATCAGGAATTCCTAAACCACTATCAATAACTCTCGTTACAATCGTATTATTTTCAACACTGCATAATATTTTAACAATCTTTTCGTTCAGATTTTTTACAGCATCTAAAGCATTTGAAAGCAAATTGAGAATAACTTGGGAAAAACGAACCGCATCGCCCAAAATATAAATTTCTTTTGAACACTGCATTTGAATTTCGACACCTTTGTTCCTAAATTGTTCCGTGCAAAACGAAAGACAATCGGTCAAGACAGACTGAAGGTTTATTTCAACATGCGGATCGGTGCTAGAATCTCTCGCAAAAGTCCTCAAGCCTCGAATGATTGCAGCAATTCTTTGAGTTGTTTTATAAATAGTTTCAATCTTTTTGAGAAAAATTTCTGGCTCAACTTCGTTTGAATCTAGTAAGTCTATTAAATAGTCACAATTTGAAGAAATGACGTTAAGTGGAGTATTTATTTCGTGAGCAATTCCTCCTGCCATTTGCCCCAATGAACTCATTTTAGCGGCATTAAAAAGCAAGGCTTCGCTATTTTTGCGGTCAGTAATGTCTGTAAATGTTGTCACAACATGAGTTGGCACATTGGAATTCGGACCAAAAATTGGCTCGGAGTTAATACTGATCCAAGAGGGGCTTTCAAATTTTGCTTTCACGCCCATTATAACATTTCTCTGACTTTTACCGGTGCGAAGCGAAATTGAAGCTGGGTGATCTTCACCTGGAAAAGACGATGAGTCTTCACGAATTGCTTGCCACATACTGTCCGTCGATTTTCGGCCCAATAGCTCATCTTCAGTGAGCCGAAGCACAGCGAGCGCTGCTGGGTTGAATTTCACAATTGCGCCAGTCTGGTCTTGCAGTACCAACCCATCATTCATAACTTCTACTGCGACCCGATAGTACTGAAGGTCGGCATTTTGTTCAATAATGAGCCTATTTTTATTGCGCAGTTGAAGCAAATAGGACGCCTGATTAGAAAGCTTTTCGAGGGCAGATTTTTGTTGTGCATTGAGTGTCCGCGGCACTGAGTCAATGACACACAGGGTTCCAATTGGCATTTTGGAAGGCCCGTAAATAGGGGCGCCAGCATAAAAAATGACATTTGGGTAGTCTACAGAGAGAGGATTGTCGGCAAAACGTTCGTCTTTGCTTGCGTCCGGAACTTCAAAAATTTCTGTTCCCAGTATTGCGTGGGCGCAAAAAGCATAATCTCTGGGAGTTTCTTTTGCCGCGAGACCAACACCGGCTTTAAACCACTGACGCTTTTTATCTACCAGAGAAAGCAGAGATATTGGCGTATTTGCAATTTGGCTTGCAAGCTGCACAAGGTCATCGAATTGCTGCTCAGTCTCGGTGTCTAAAATTTCCAGATCGTTGAGTTCTTGCAGGCGGATTTCTTCTAGGGGATGGAGTGGGGCAATTTTCATAAATTCACCTTTCGTTGCACCGACGCTTTAAAAAGTTACTCATAATTTATTTTCCTCATGTCGCAGTAAGATAAATTGAAAGACTCGCATTCGCAATGTCAATTTTAAGCTCTTAGATTTACAAATTTTGCCTTTAAGCATACCAAAGAACGACAAATTCAGACCCGAGGCGTTGAAGATATTGACCAATACAGAATTTTCAAAAACTGCCCTGCTTCAAAAATACGAACCCTATATTCCTCTGCAATATTGGGCATTAAATTTTGATTTAAATGATGCCGCAATGGACGTTTTTTTTGAGCGTCTTAACATATTCGATAAAAAACTAACAATCGCTGCTGATTCTCAGCAATACCAGGTCATTAATAATGTCGAATTAGGAATGGGGTGGCATCTCGGCGCCTTTAGTTTCGAGAACCGCAATTTACCCTGTTCAAACCCCGCCACTTTTGAAAAAAACTTAGCCAAAAATTTTGAACAGAATTTATCGCCTCGAAATTTGCGCCTGCACACAACACTCGATGAGTTTTTAAATGACGCTGCAGAGGCCGGAAAAACACGGCCCGATTTGGCTATTCTTAAAAGCCACATTCTCGTCCCTTATGTGAGTGAGCCTGATTTTTGGAACTGTGTGTCCGGCCTCTTTGAAGCACGCAGCCAAATGAGTTTCAGGGCCCGATATATAGGGAAAAGAGCAAACTATTTCGATATTGAGAATTCCGAAGTCGTATCTGTTATCACTCGCATACATTTATTTTATGCAGTGCCAGAATCTGCAAAAAAGGAAGATAACACGCTTATTATTAACGCAATAAATAACAGAACCAACGGAGGTCTGGTTAAATTTTTGCAACAAATTGCACCTCGGCCGCCACAAATGTCTGCACTCACTTTAGAAGTAGACACTTTTCAAGACACAGTTACGTTCCTCTTAAATCAAATTACAAATACAAAATTGCCTCAAATACCTTGCGCAGCTGCCATAAATTCCGCAGCAACACTTGGCGCTGCACTCGCACAATGTGGAGGCGCATTGGCAGGACCCGATTTTTTATTGAGCGGCTCGGCTCAAAACGAAAATTTAATAGGCTGGTTTACGCCTCCAAACGACGCAGACAAAATGTTGTTAAAAATTCAGTCTCAAAAAAAACTCGACATATTCTACAAGTTAGTCGCTGCAAAAAATCCATTTTCTGGTCCACTTTTGAAGATAAATAACAAAAAAAAGGTATTTGAAGAAATTGATCCTCATAATTTCAACATAATCTGCCTCACCAGCAGTGAAAGCCCCAACATCCAATGCAATCTGCGATGGAAAAACAAAGCAGAGAATGTATCAGATTATCAAATACCAGAATTTGAAGATTTTTTGAATGGTATATCTTTCGGCTCAAACGCAGCAATCGAACAAAATCAAAACAAATCAAATTGGATATTTAATCCTGAATTCTCATTTGTAGTAAATCAGACCGAAATAAATGAAGATGAATTTTTGAATGCAAGACCAATTGACGAAACTCAAAAAATATTAATTAATGATACATTATCTGTCTCATCAAACGAATATAATAAAATATTAGAATTGTATCTTACCAAAAAGCGCAGCTACGCACGTTTTGGTGAAATTGGCATTCACAATTTGTACAAGGCGCAATTGTCTGTCAATAACACAGAAGCCGACAAAGAGCTTTCAAATTCCTCTGAATCAGATTTCGCCAGACTCATGAATACTATTTTACATGAAAATGTAAAATCTGAAGAATTAAAATTTGTTGAATCTATTTCTGCGCAAATTGTTTCTCAAAAACCTTTGGCGCCCCATGCCGTATTAATGAACTATCAGAGTCATGGTGTCGGCTGGATATTGAGTCGATTTAAACGCGGACTTAACGCCTGCTTGGCAGACGAAATGGGACTTGGAAAAACAATTTCTGCCATTTGCGCACTTAAACTTTTAAAACCAAACCCCAATTTTCCTGCTTTAGTGCTTGCTCCAAAGTCGCTGGTAAACAATTGGCAAAGGGAGTTTGCAAAGTTTGCTCCAGATGTAAATGTAAAAATATTTGACGAAAATGATTTCCCCAATGAAGCTGCAGTGGTTATTTGCGGATATCATAAATTTAGAACCTGGTCTGCCAAATCAGAGAAACAATTAAATATTTCTTTGTTAATACTAGATGAGGCCCATGTTTTGAAAAACAGCGACACGCAAATCTCAAAGTGTGTGCGCAATATCAATTCTAAATTTAAATTGGCACTCACAGGCACGCCGCTTGAAAATCATTTGGGTGAGCTTTGGAATTTACTTGATATTTTAAATCCGGGTTTTTTAGGAAGTGCCAATTCTTTCAAGAAATACGCAGAGAAATGCAGAAAAAATACTTCTACTCGTCAACAAATGCTTGCACCTCTAAGAGATTTTTTATGGGCATCTATGCTACGGCGGACAAAGAAAAGTAGCGAAGTCGAATTACAATTACCAGAAAAAATCCATTCCAACGAGGTATTAATACTAACTGCAGAACAATCTGTGGCATACAAATCTGTTCTTGAAATGTGTCTGAACAAAGCTCTTTTAGAACAGTCCAGTTTTGCAAAACGTGCTATTTACTTAAAGGCACTGACACACCTCAAACAAATTTGTGTGCACCCCGATGTATTTTTTACCGGCAAAGAAGACGACGTTGTATTTAGCGATTCATCTGGCGCTGAGTACGCCAAAATAAGTTTCGATTTGCGCGATAAAATAAGTAAAAAATCTAAATATTCAAAAGCGATTTTAGAAGAAAATAGCACTTCGGACGAAAAAAAACTACAGAATATTCTGGCGCGAAGCATAAAATTCACCCGAGTTTTTGAACTCCTCGAAAACATGAGAGAGTCAGAAAATGGAATATTGATATTTACTCAGTTTTTGGCTGCGGCTCGCATGTTACAAACCGCATTAAAATTGACCGGGGTAGTGGAGTGGCAAAAAACTTCTATTTTTGATGGTTCCTTGTCTGGTGCCGAGCGCGACAAAGTAACAGCAGATTTTACAAATCGTTGTGGAGAAATTAACAATTCAGAAAAACCTGCTTGCCCCATTCTTATTTTGTCTCTGAAAGCCGGAGGAGTGGGATTAAATTTGAATTGCGCCACTGCCGTTATTCACCTCGACAGATGGTGGAATCCCGCAGTAGAAGACCAAGCAACCGACCGGGCGCACCGCATAGGTCAAACAAAACGAGTTTCGGTAATTACTCTGACTTCTGAAGGTACATTAGAAGAAAGTCTAGAAAAAATCCTCAATTCTAAACGGTCTTTGGCAGACGACATTATCGACCAAGGGCAGAATGGGAGCATGGACGAATTTATGAAATCTCCCGAAGGCTTTTTAGAACTCGTAGACCCCTTGTCTATTTTTGATGCGAAGAAGATTTGTTTATGAGCACTTTTGAAGCCGCTTTACAAGGAGTGGACAAAACGCTGAATCAATTTTTGCAACAATTAACAAATATTGAAAATTTTACACCGCTCAAAATACATTCTCAAAATCAATTTGAACTTGAACTCAATGCTGAACGCACTCCACATTTATTTTTAATTTACGGTAACAAAGCAGCAGGCAATGCGGCTTCTCTGATTTTAAAAATCCAACCGGGATATTTTTCCATAGAATCCGTTCGCCATACAGTTTCTGACTTAATCTCGAGTAAGTTATCCCACGACTCTGGTGAAACGAGTTGCCAAGACGCGCGAACTACTGTGAATGCAATTGAATCGGAATTGAAAACATTAGTTGCACTCTTTTTAGATTTTTCGCCCGAGACTTCCGAAATCGTGAATAATTGTTTTAGTCATGCCATTGAAATTAATAAAAAAGAAGGTAATATAAGACAATATGAACTGGACAAAGAATTTGAAAATGCACTTTCTTCTTCAGAACTCCCAAAAAATTTAAATTCCTCCATCGAGAAAAAAAGCGAGAGAGTTATTCCCGATTTCTTTGACGACGGTGTTTTTTATGCGGAAGATAAAGATTTTCTCAAACCAAAAACCAAGGGTTTAAACGGTAATCAATCTTTTTCTTGGAACCTAATCTCCCAAGAAGGCATTTTGAAAATATCAGAAAGTCTGAACACCGGACTTGAAAAAATTATTGAAGACACCGAGAAACTGTATGAAATTAATCCTAATAAAATAATGCGCTGTTCCGCGCAGAAAGCCACTTCTACACTGGAAAATTTATGTCTCTGGTCGGCGGGCGAGCTCATGCAAAGTGCTTGTGATTTACTGACAATACTTCAAGCAATGCATAAAAAAGAGACAATTTCATTAGATAAAATAGCTAACATGCACCTAAAAATAACAAAGGATCTCCAAAAAGAAATTGCTTATATTGCAGGCGAAAGTGTCGATTTTTGGATAAAACAGGCACCAAAAACAACAACTTCAGACAAGAAAAAATTATACGTGGCTTTGCTAGATGAATTGAGTAAATTTGTATTTGCGTTTTCTAAACAGGTATCCAATTATCAACGTAGGGAGGAAAAAGGTTTCTCGTTATTCAAAAAATCAATCCTCAAAATCTATAGCAAATTGCAAGTACTTAAAAAAAATATTGCCGAATTTGAATCCAGCGAATATCTCGGAAACAGAGTTAGTATTGAAAATAATAAATCAGCACTCAAAATGGAACTTGTTAGCATAATTGCAGATTGTCCTCTATTGACTTGTTTTTGCCTAGGGCTTTTAGATTTTGACACCGGATATTTTTCTGCCAACACAGAAATTTCTAGTCAAAAAATTCCGACCATTCGACTGGGCGATGTTACCTTAGCCGCAGGAATATCGAACAAACTATTTAACTAACACATTTCCAATTTATCGCACACTACTTATTGTAATTCTTATGGTGCATGCAGTTTTTGCGCCGGATTTTTTTGCGCGTCATAAGTCAAAATAAATTGCTTTGCTTTGTTTGAATGCTGGCCGAGTATTTGAATGCTTGTGTTGCGAGCAAAAAACATTTTTGAAGTGAGGCGAGACATGTCTGTTACGTTACCTAAAGATTTTAATCTGAACCGCAAAGCCTATTCCGTAGGGATTGTGGTTGCAGCCCTTGCGCTGGGCTCCTGTGGAAAAAAAAATGACGACAACAAAAATGGCGACTGCGGAGGCTGCGGAAGCAATGGACAATTGGCACTCAAGCCTACTGTCGACTTGCAAGGCGGAAACGGCCTTTTAGTCATCGACAACTCTGCAGCAGCAGCCAAACTGGCACTTGCCCAGCACAATCAAACTGCATTGACTCTAGGCCTTAGCGGAGCGCCTATTTTGAATATTGAAGAACAAGGCACGTCGCTCTTTTTTGCAGAAGGTTCTTCGAGTTCAGGTTCTGGTAGTTCAGGAAATGGTCCCTCTGGTGACGGCAGCCTGCAAAAGGTAGATTCCAAAGGCGAAGTTAAAAACGCCCTGAGTGTGCCCACAAAAGAAAAAACACAAAACGGGCCCCCTCCTCAAAAATTGCCAAAAGTACTCACAATCGCAATTTCACCAGCAAAAGATGTTTACCTCCATTTTGAACACCCCTGGCAATACAAAGACTCCGCAAATGGTGAAAACGCTTTCGAACCTGGTAGCGGATATCAATGTCAAATATTTAAAGTAAAAGGAGGTACATTAGAATCGCTCGTTGCAGCTGCGCCCACTGCTGAAAATTTAGAGTGTATCGATAATTTACATTTTATTAACAGCTGGACCACTTCTACCCGTAATAGTGTGTTTCAATTTGACAAAGACAGCAATGTTTATTACCCCGGAAGTTTACCCAATTCTGGTAAAATGGTTGTCTATAAGCGCTCGCGCGATGGCAGTTCTGTCACAGAAGTTATTAACTCTAATATTTGCGTGCAAGACTTTTTAGTCACAAAAAACGGTGGAGTTTTTTACACAGGTACATCGAGTTGTGGCGGTAGTGGTGGAGGAAGTGGTGGGTTTTTCCGCTACGTTTCTAGCGGTGGTGATGGCCTGAAAGAAATTGCGCGAGATTGGTGGAACTTTATATTCGAGCCCATTGCTGGCGTAGAAACTGATAAAGCTGTGTTTTTTGGCCCTGACCCCACAAGCTCTGCAACAGCGGGCTGGGACTCTGCTTGTCTCTTTAAATTCGACCCCGCAGGCACAACAAACGCAACTTCTTACGATAAAGTAATCACTTGTGGTGGCAATATTTGGGACTGGATGAACATGTCTCGTGCCGAAGACAAGACGACTTACGGCAATGGATTTATGGATGGCAATTCTGCATCTGCAGCCTGGAAAACTGAATTCCAAAATCGTTGCGAAAGCGAAGGACAAGTATTTGCCGGCGGAGGAAGCCAAATTTCGGCTATTAAGCAAGACTCCACCGGAAATCTTTATGTTGTGGGAAAAGTGCGCCGTAAAAACTTAGGAGCCATGAGTTGCCGTATCGAAGTGCGAGGCCCACACTGCGCTATCGATGGTAGCCCCGCAATTTTTTCATCGGGCACCACAAAATATGACTCCACAAGTTGTTCAACTGCTAAGGGAACTTGGATAGATAAAGGAACTTGTACCAACGGTACAAGTTCGACTTCAAGCGCTTGTTTTACTGCAACACAAACTTGGAACAGAGACAACGTCAGTTATTTCGAAGCCAAAGGCACTATTTGCGCGTCTACCGACGCTAAATTAAGCTCTCAATTTTACGACAATTCTGTCGTACCTTATTCTGTGACCACTGCTGGTGCAAATCTCGCTGCATTTGCGGTGAACAATATGAATTGTAAAGTAGTTAATGGCAGCTCTAGTTCTGGTGATCAGTGGACTTCGGAATATCAAGGCTTTGCAAAAGTGAATCTCACAACAAAAACTCTTTCGCTGCTCTCATTGAGCTCTGAAAAAGCAATTAATTTGTGGATGATTAAAGATATTCCGTATTTTAGTTCTTATAATACTTCTACTTCGAAGTACTATTTGAAAAAATACAATACTACCACTTCTGCACTTGAAACTCTTTCTGAAAATTTTGAAACATATAATTTGAGTGACGCTACCGAAGAAGGCAAACTCTTTTACGACGGACTCGATTTCAGCAACAACAGCTACAGTTTTGGAACAGTAACATCAGCTAGCCCGTACACAAAAGCACAAAAAACCGGGCTTACTGGCACGGTTAAAACAATCGTTGTGTTTCCAAAATAACGCACTTGTAACTTTAAATGGATTTGTTACCTTAGCGCTGGGTAATGTCGTGGTTGTGAAGCGTCCAGTGGCAATCGAGTTTGGTTCCAGTCCGGAACAAACAAAGAGCGCCCGTTTCAGACCAAAAGGGGCCATGTGGCACATGTGCAGGGCGCCAATAGTAGCCATTGTTACGCATTGGAGCGTAGCGGCGGTTAAAAGGGTCGTCTTGCATAGACCAATGGCCCTGAACATCACCAGAAATTAAATAAGCTTCTTCGGTGGTAGGATGCCCCGCCAAAAAATTTCCTTCAATCCACATGGGAACCAACCCTAATATCCAGGTCGCACGGCCTGTTTTTTCGCAAGTAAACAAGCTTTTGCGGGCAGAACCCGCTGGCAAAAAAGTTGTTTGCTGCCAGGGCATAGAATTAATTTCTTTTGTAGGAATGTATTGCGACATACGGTCCGACATTTGAGTGTTTTTATGGTAACAAGCATTTTCTGCAATTTGTTCGAGGTGTGCGTAGGATGAAGTTACAAATTCGGCTTTTTTATCGGGCATGAAAAGTAACACAGTGTCTTCTGCGGCTTCCCAAGGTCCGGTCACTATTCCTGAAGGAATATAAGAATAAGTTAAATTGCGAAGCAAAAAGCCGCCATTACGCACCGATCCTGACAATACAAACACTTCTACATCGCTCGAAAAATGCCCTAAAGGTGCTGTCCAACCTTTTTTGATTTCAACACGCTGCGTAGATTCACCAGTGAATTTATCGCCAGACAACCATTGCGATTTTCCGTGAGTTGAATTTAAAAAACCGGCGATTTCTGCATCATATTTTGGAAATTCTACGACTGAATAAAGTGATTGTTCCGATTCTAAATGCAACCGACCAGGCGAAATAGAATTTTGAGCGCGTTGAGGTTTTGGTTCAATAAACTGAGAATTCATGATTGCACTCCTGGTGTGTTTTCGAATTGCATGATGTCTATCTTTTTTGAAAGCAGGAAGCCAAGTTCATCGAGCCCTGCTTTCGCGAGTTTAGAGGCAAAAGCATCGCACACAAATGGAATGCGCAATGGCAAAAGTAATATTTCATTTGCTTCAAAATCAATTTCAAGTTCATCGCCAGCAAAAAAAGCGAGTGAATCAATTATTTTTTCACTCAATTCACTCACGAAAATTCCATTTTTAATGGCATTCTGCCGAAATATAGGCCCAAACGAGGGCGCAAAAATCGCCTTCACTCCCCAATCCGCCAATGCCCAACAAGCGTGTTCGCGTGAAGATCCACAACCAAATTGCGGCCCCGCAACAATCATTTTAGGCACTTCAGAATCTTCCAAAAAAGGAAAA
>JAYTOT010000147.1:0-1355 GCA_043747645.1 Pseudomonadota bacterium
TTTGGCAGGTGATGAAAGGCCTGATTTAAAGGCTCGCCTTGATGCTAAGAAACAATGGTCAAGAGTCATCTTTGTGGAATAGTGAAAGGCATCTACAAGTGCACGTTCCACACTTGCCATGCGGATCAATTCTTCTAAAATTTCGACTCCCTTGAGGTCAACAGAACTTCGAATGACTCGGTACTTTTGGGAGCGTTTGTTTTTGCCTGCCGCTACCCAGATTTCTTTTGGCACAAAATTCAACAGACTGTGGTGAAACAGTGCGGTAAGCCCAGTGATGTAGGACTCTTCACCGACGACAAGACAAGCCACAGCATAGTCTTCGAGAGCAATATCAAATTCCGAGTCGGCTTTTTTGTAAACCCCTGGTGCTAGCCTTTCTAAGGAACCAGTATCGACCATCCGGTCTAGAGTTCGACGCAAAAACCCAGCTGCAATCCCCTGCTTCGCTGTAAAAAGCTCAGGGAGCGATTGGAGTTTTTCGGATGGGCTCAGTTTTGTGTTACTTTTGTTCATGTCTTAAATTTACCAATTTTTTAATTTTTTGGCAAATTTAAGACAAAAGCTTTTGACTCCAGAGAAACCCTCAATGCATCACATAAAAGCTGTTATGTGATACGATTACCCGAATGACTGCGGGGTGATCGAGTTTCAGAAATTCAAAGCTTTTTTTTGAGGGGGGAGGCGACAATGGATAGCAACAAAGATTTTGCTCTTGTGGCGACCGGTTCTGAATTTGCAAAAATAAACCGTTCTTGTGTTCCTTCCGTTTTCGCCAGTCCTTTTTTGTTTGAAAACACTCCATCGGCACCCAAAAGAATTTTGGAATACTTCGCAACGCAAATTCGAAACCAAAACACCCGCACTGCATATGTGTTTGCCTGCGAAAAATTTCTCAATTGGTGTGAATTTAAAAATGTTACTTTACTAAAACTAGAGCCCATTCACATTGCTGCTTATGTAGAAAACATGAGTGGTTCAACGCCCACAATCAAACAACACACCGCTGCCATCCGTCAGCTGCTTGATTATCTTACCAATAAAGGAATATTGGAATACAATCCAGCTTTGTCTGTGAAAACTCCCAGACACTCTATTACCAAAGGTAAAACACCTGTAATGGAAAGCGAAGACGTGCGAAAATTGTTCGATTCGCTCCCTGTAAATACGCTAGTTGGCCTACGTGACCGTGCACTCATTGGCACCATGGTCTACACTTTTGCGCGTGTTGGCGCGGTTGTAAAAATGCAGGTGGGAGATTTTTATTCCACAGGAAGAAGAAGTTTTTTGCGACTCAAAGAAAAAGGCGGCAAAGATCACGAAGTGCCAGCCCATTTAAAGCTAGAAGAATATCT
>JAYTOT010000148.1:0-8933 GCA_043747645.1 Pseudomonadota bacterium
CTTTGCCCTCGGTTTTGCTCAGGATAAAAAAATTCCTCACCAGGTCTTTCGCGATACGCTTGTCGTTAAAAAATCGGAAACTGAGGCAGATTTTGAAAAATATCTGCGAGACGCAATTAGAATTGAGTTTGGCAAACTTTCCGAGGCTCAGTACGATTTATTAATGGGTCGTTTTGGGGGCCAAAAGCTTGTTCCTTGGGATGCGAACCGCACAACTCCTTATGCTATTGAAGATTTTCTTCATCCCAAAATTCAGGCCTACTCCGGCCGGTGGTTGCACACAACCACACTTTCCGCAAAAGGAATCCCCGACTCCTGGCGCACATTTATTCCAGGAGAACCACTCGTAGAAACAGTGGGAAATGACATGAATTGCTGGACAACGGCTTACGACGTCATCCGAGATTGGTGGACTCCCGTAGCAAAAATGAAAGGAATTATTGGCTTCTACGATGGTAGGTATGTCACCAAATCATTAAAAAACTCTAAGTATTTCGACAAGGTGCTAGACCTTTCTGCAAATGAAGCTTGGGGGAATCCTGCTGCCTGGAATAAAGAGAGGCAAGTTGGCGATTTGTTGTTCATCGAAAATCCCAATTCACCCGAAAGCCCAGGGCACCTCGCTTTGTGGCTTGACAACGACCTCTATTTCGAGAAAACAAATGGCGGCGATACTGAGCCAATTCGGCTAACCCACGTATCCGACATTTTGGGCCTCTACCCCAAACATACCGAGCGGGTCTCTTTTTACCGCATTAAGGCCGGGGCCACACCGCCATCGGCATTTGATTTTCAAAAAGTAGGCGAGAGCCTCATGAATGATCCCCTTCCTCCACCCTGGAAGGGCACCCTAACCCAGGCCTTGAATGTTGGGTTGTTTGGCGGCCCTACCGGTATCTCTCTGTTTAACCTCATCGAATTCAAAATTTTAGCAGACGCAAAAACCCAACGCGCTACTTTTCTGGGAGCCGATAATCTCTTGAATTTTGTGCAAGGAGAGCGCGTTTGCTGGAGTGCAGACTCCGCTGAAGGAACCTTCACTTATCAAATTAGCAGTACAGGTAAACTTTCGGTGCGCAATGCAAGCGGAAAAGAAGTTGCGGGGCTCAATGGCACATTGGATTTATTGGAGAAAGATACTGATGGCCAGAAAGCTCCAGGCGTGTTAAAATTCCCTGCAGGTGGCAAAACGTTACTTCTGAATTGGCAAACTGATAAATTCGGAGCTACGACAATTTTATTGGCGCATCCGGGAGTTTCAGACGAAATTTCTATGCAGTGCGCAAGAAATCCTAATGAACTTTTTAAAGCTCTTGCAAAAAAATAGCAGCACCGAAAAAAAGCACGACATCACTGCAATACTACTGAACACCAGACTAACATTTGTGTGAGGTTAAAAATGTTACGCGCATGACAAAAAAATTAAAATTTAACCTACAAATTCATATTTAAAGAAAACAAATGTTTTGAGCTACAGGAAATTATTTTCCTGTACAAGTCGCAAAGAAATCTCCGCCGCTTGCAAAAGCAGCGCGGACGCAGGCACTGTCTGAGGTTAAATCAATAAACGACTTCGTACCCGAGTCGACATTCACTATAATAAGCGTGCCTGCGGAACAATGGCACGAAAAATTCTTTAATGGTTCTTGTTTTCCTGATGCTTCGCAGGTTACTTTAGTTTCGGTACCAGCATTAATTACAATACTAGACCCGCTATTCAAGTCAATAGTATTAATAGCAAAACCGCTTTTTCCAAAGCTCAACGCGGCTACAATACCCAATTTTGATATATTTTTGAATGTCATTTAAATACCTTTTTTTTAGCTGCTACATGTTTTGAGTCATTTAACCACTTCTGGCTAATATTTTATTCAATAGGTTGAGTCAAGGATAATTCTCTAGTATTGAGTTTTTTATATTTCTAAAAATCTCACTCGATATTCATATTTTGCTAAATGCAAAATGAGTGACTCAGTAAAAATGCCGTGTGATTACCAATGTAGAGTCAATTAAATACTGCCAAGTGCCTTGCATTATTTTTTTGCTGTGATGTTGCTTGCAAAGCAAGAGATTTTAACCAATCCAAAGTAGTGAAAAAAGTTGAACTCATCCCAGAAACCCCTGACAATTAAATTCAAAAACTTATTAAAAAATACGAAACTGAAAATGCATCGCCCACTCAAGAACTGAGCGATAAAGGTTTGAACAGTTTTTTTGAAAAAAGGACTCCGCCTCTCAAAAGAAGAACGCAAAGCATTTGTGGCATTTGCCAAGCAATGGAAATAGTCAAACACTCGCCAGAAGAAAAACAGAGAAAGACGTGCGTTTTTTAAGCACGAGCCTCTTAAAATCAACAGCCGAAAGGTTCCTATTTGGAACACCTGAAAGTGGCGGAGCCTACCCATTCACTCAAGACACTTTACCCAAGCATGGAATTCTCAAAGAATTTGTGCTCCCCAAGGGAAGCATTGCATTTCCGTTGCTTTATGTTGCCTATGCGCATCTTTTAGACGCCGCCGACAAAGCAGCAAGTAAAAGCGAGGTAGCCGATGAAGAACTTGAATAAGAAAATGTAAATAGAACTAATATCTCCGAAGAACGAGAGTTTTTACAGCATCCGTGCACAACGTTTAAATACTTTGGAACCAATTCTGACTACGAAATTAATAAAAATTTAAAACTTGTGGGCAGTGCCGACAGTATAAAATCATCAATTACGGTTCATTCTTTCAGGTATAACATAGATGTTAAATCTGATAGAAAACTAACAAATTGTTTGCCATCTTCTTTGCGTTAAAGAATGGGTTAATGTTTGCCATTGAGTGGGTGCGATTAGACAATAGGCCTAGGCGTATTGGTGCAGTCAAAACTTACAAAAGCTTCACTTTGACATATTGATTGAATCTAATGTAAGTTAAAATCATGAGACAAAGAGTCGCTTTGGAAAAACTAAAGGTACTTATTACGCAACCCTTCTTCACCTCCGAAGAAGCTAGTTTTGTTGGAGTCACGCCCCAAACTCTCGCTTATTATGTAAAAGTGGGCGCGCTTCAGCGCATAGGGCCAGGAAGGTACTGTGACCCTTCGGTGCAGATTTTGGACCAGTGGAAATGGGAAGAACTTTTTCGCATCGTAAAATCTGTTGAACAGGGTGTGGTGTGTGGTCTTTCAGCCCTCGATGTGCACGGCCTTACAGATGAAATCGTCAGACAACATTGCATCGCCATTCCTATTGATAAATTCCCACCTAAAATTCCCAATGTGCGATTTATTCGAACAAAGTATTTAGATCTTGGTAAAATATCGTTGCAAATTGAAGGACAACAACTTCCAATATTTGACAAAGAACGTGCAGTTGTAGATTCGTTCAGGTTGTTAAGTCGGGAAACTGCGATAAAAGCGTTGCAAAATCTTGCTAAGCAAGGAGACTTAAATTTCGATAAACTAAATCTCTATTCTAAAGTACTTCGCGTGAATATTGAAGACTTTTTATTGATGGTGAGCACATGAACGAACAAGCTTTACGTGACAGATTGATGCAAATTTCAAAGTTACGACAAGAGTTGTTTAACGAAACATGGCACAATTTTGTTTTAGAACGTTTTCTGGTTCGAATTGCAAAATCTCAGCATCGAGAGTCGTTTGTTTTTAAGGGCGTATTTTTGTTAGGGCATTACCTTAATTTAGGAAGAGAAACGAAGGACCTCGATTTTCTTGCTAGGAAAATAGAAGCAGAAAAACCTACGATTGAGAAAGCTTTTCAGGAAATTGCTGAAACTGTACTTGATGACGGTCTTAAATTTAGCATCGAATCTTTGCTGGATCTAGCGCATCCTCACATGAAAATTCCAGGTTTTCAGGTACAAATAACTGCGCATTTGGGTCGTATGCGCGAACCTATTTCTATTGATATTGGAATTGGAGACGTCGCAGAACCTATTGAAAAAGACATAGAATTAATGAAATCAAAAGGTCGCAGTTTATTCGAGGAATCCATCAGTCTTTTGGTCTATTCTCCCGAAACAATTTTTGCAGAAAAAATCCAGACTGCAGCCGCCCGTAAGGAAAGTAATAGCCGAATGAAAGACTATTTTGACCTTTTGATGCTGGTTGAATCTGGATTGTTGCAGCCAGAAAAACTTAAATTAACGTTGCATACAACGTTCGAATATCGAAATACATCCTTGGCATTGATTCCTTTGCGATTCAACGATGGACAGCTCGCAAAATTGCAAAATTACTGGAATATATTTCGAAGAAATTTTATCGGTCGTTCTAACATGCCAAAAGAAAAATTTACATTAATATTGGACAAAATAAATAATTTTATGATCGAAAATAGGATCGGAAAAACGTGATTGACTTTGAAATTCCACCGTAACCTATATGAAAATTAACACGAAGTTGATTTAGGAAGTGTGAAAATTCTTTTTGCGAAATCGACCATTTTTTATATTTAAT
The DNA here is from genome assembly GCA_043747645.1 of Pseudomonadota bacterium. Taxonomy (GTDB): domain Bacteria; phylum Bdellovibrionota_B; class Oligoflexia; order Silvanigrellales; family Silvanigrellaceae; genus JAYTOT01. The sequence continues at coordinate 4,462 of JAYTOT010000148.1, forward strand.
CCAATAATCATAAACTTTCCAAATTGTCGATTCTATTGATAAAAAAGCTTCTAAGAAATTTACTGGCACCGGAAAGCTTTTGAGCGTTGCAGCATCGCCATTGAGTGGAAATCTTTATTTTGGCGCTGACGATTTTGTCGAGGCCTTCGGTGAAATCAAGGAATTCAAAGTTCCTAAAGAAAGCGAAAAAATCTTTTGTAGAACTCGAAAATTTTAGAAACTTAAAATTATTAATCTGCAAATACCTTTAATTATAAAATAAATTTAATTCCATCAGGCAGACACCCAGATTGAGCCCTACCCCCCAAAAAATTGCAAAAAACCAATCAACAATGGTAGCAACAATTGTCTCTAAGAGAATTTACAAAATCTGAGGTGCTGCCTATGTCTCAAAATTATTTTACTGGTGTTCTTTCGGTTCAAAAGCGAGGTTCGCGTGGCTTATTTGTTTTAGCCACAACGCTTCTTGTAAGCTGTTCCGGCCCAAAATCTAACCAATCCAAAAAGCCGCAAGCTACATTTGAAGGATTGTCCGAGCCCGAACTCACGCAACTTGCAAGCACTCCCGAAGGCCAGCAAGTGTTGGTTGTCGACAGCAACGGCAACACCAAAACCATCGCAGTAACACCTACAAATATTGAAAAAGTTCAGGCAGAACTCGCTGCAGATGCCAAAGCAAACGGAATCGAAAGCCGCACCGTTGTTTTAAATTCAGTGGTAAAAATCGACCGCGAGCTCGAACCCGAAAAACCAAATGCAGGGCTACTTTTCTCTGGCAAACAAGAGTTTGGCATCGATGAATGGCTTAAAAAATTCCCCGAGGCCGATGGGCGCGGAGTTGTTGCGGGAGTAGTCGACGACGGAGTTGCACCATTGCGTTCGGGGCTTTTAACCACTTCAAATGGCCTTAATAAAGTAATGCTCTCGCTCAATAATTCAAGTCTTTGGCGCGTGCCACTCGAAAAACAATCTTGTGTGCGCAAAGACGTTCAAGATTTATCTGCAACATTAAAATCTTGGCGCGCAGACAGCACCAATATTCCGTTGCCTTCTGCAGAAAATTTAACACCTTTCTATTTAACAAATTGCGGCACTCACCCACAAATGGCCATGGGAATTCAGTGCAGCGATTGGTCTGAATTCTTTCCTAAAAAAACACTCGAAGCTGCTACTACTCCCGATGGAGTTGTTAAATTTGCAGCAGCGGTTTCAAAAGTAGACGCCGAAACCTACAATGTTTTTGTAGATTGGAATGCGGACGGAACCCTCACTGCCAACGAAACAACTCAGATCAAAAAGGGCGCAGCGAATCTGTTAAAAATGGAATCGGGCGCTACTGCATTTGTGTTTTCTTGGGTTGACGCTGCCCAAAGTATGACTTCGCAAGATGCACTCATGAGCCCATCCATTTGCGATGGTGGCATTGCAAATACCGTTTCAGAACTCCATGTTCGCCCGCCAGAAAGCCAAAATACAAGCGGCGCACATGGTGAAGGCGTTGCCAGTGTTTTAGCGGGTCACGCCCTTCCTGGCGCAAGTGCGCAGGCAACATTCGACGGCGTCGCACCTGGTGCGCGCATTGTAGATGTTCAACTCACGCTAGACCGCGACATACCTTATAGCATTCAATCTATCGGACAAGCATTGCGCATTGCAGGCCTAAATTCAGACGTTGTGAATTTGTCTTACAGTCTTTATTTTTCAACACCTGCGTCTCAAATTTCCATGAAACGCTACTTAGACGCGGTTCTTAAAGACACTGAAGCGCTCTACTTTTTTTCGGGTGGCAACAACGGACCAGGCCGCGGAAGCATGAACCGCAGGGGTTTGTACCCCACGCACTCTGTGGTTTCTGGAGCTTATTTAAACGCTGCCATGTCGCAATCGGTATTCGGATCCGCAATTCCTTGGGGAGGCGTGGTCACTTATTCTTCGCGCGGCCCAGGGCCCGATGGCAGCATTCCCGTAGATGTTTTAAGTCCACTTGCAGCTACAACGGCAAGCACAGCAGACGGCGGTTTTCGCGATTTTAGCGGCACCAGTTCTGCATCACCTGCTATGGCTGGCTTTAGCAGTTTGCTTTTATCTGGAATTCGTCAGGCGGGTCTTGAATTCGATCGCGAGTTTCTCAAAAAATCAATTATAGAAAGCGCTGTTGCTTTAAAAGACACTCCTGCCATTGACCAAGGTGCTGGCCTTCCCAATCTTACAAAAGCATTCGAACTCTATAAAAAAATGACTTCGGAAAAACGGATGGAAACACACCCTACGCTCGCAACAGGAAACGTTTTCATAAAAGATTTATCTGGTAAAAAGCCGGCTTATCTGTTGAATATTACACCTCAATTTTCAAACTCTGTGGCAGAATCAGTAAAAGCAAATTACACAGAGCAACTAAAATTAGAAGCAAATTCAACTTGGATTTTAGCACCAAAAGATCTCATTTTAGCACGCGCCGGCGAAGGCATTCAGGTTGCTATTGATGAATCTAAACTTCCCGAAAAAGGCGAAGCTCTTGGCGAAATTAAAGTTATTTCTGTAGCAGATGGAAGCATTCGTTCTGTTATTCCAATCACAGTATTAAGTCCCGATTCCAAAAATTGGTCTGCAAGCAAACGTCTGTCTATTGCTCCTGCAACTGTGGCACGATTTTTTGTCACCAAACCAGCTGGCGCAAAACAGCTTTTAGTGTCGGCCCAAGAAGACAACGGCAACCTGTGCGGATACTTTCAAGTTCACGGCCCCTTGGGTCAAAAACTCACACCTATCGATGCCACTCTTGCAGCAGGATATTCAAGGCGCGAATTGGCATTTGCGGCGCCACTTGAAGGCATGTACGAAGTGGTTTTAACGGGAATGGGGAGCCATACTATTTGCCCCAAAACCCAAGAAGTCACTTTGCAAACACAGTGGATTGGCTTGAGTCTTACGGTTGAAGATCTGTCTAAAACTAAAAATCAGCTCACTCTGGCGCTCGGCGTTCAAAATGCATCTGCCATTCCTATTGAAGGCAGCTTTGTAATTGAAAAACCTGCATCTGTTGAGTCTTTTACCTTAAATCCCTCGCCTACAATAAAGGGTCTTTACACCGGAAACGCACTTAAACTTTCTGGGGGCGAATTCTGGTCTGTCGATGAATCTGCATTACAAAGTCAGTTTTTCGGTCTTCCAAGCTTCGATTTGTATTTAAAATCCGCAGTTAAAGATTCCGACCGTCGTCGCGATTTAAGCGTGAGTTTAAATCCTGGCAGCTGGACTCAACAACCAGAGATTTTCAAAGAAAAAGTTGGAACAGAATTCACTCCACAACTTGCATTATTTGAATACGGTTCTACAGGCAGCACGCAAGGTAACATCACCCTTAAATTGCGCCGCGAACTTGCCACCGACAGTTACATGACTTTAAATAGTGTTCACTATTCCTACGTCAGTGGCTATTCAAAAGTAGCAATATCGGGGCCCGTAGATTTTGAAAAAAGCCCGTCTGGCGTGCGCACTTTTTTATGCGGATTTAAACCGGCCGGATTTCAAACTAAAGTTCCGTGCGGTGATTTGACTCTGGCGTATTGAGGTGAAATCGACATTTCGCACTTTTGATTAAAGATTAAATTTTGATCACTTTGTGCAGAAAATGAACACTTTTTAATACCGCATTGACTTTTTTCTTTAAATCTACAATCCTTCCAAACAAATGTTATTGCAGACGGCGGTCATGCCGATGGCACTCCTGAAATAACATTTGAAATATCTGACAATACCTTTGAACTTGCTGTATCTGAACTTGAATATGCTGTATCATCTATTGTTTCAAAAGATTAAATTTCAAAAAAACTCAACATAAATAGTTATGCCTAGCTTGGAGTTTTCTGAGTGGGTGTAAATTTGTTTGAATTTCAAATCAAAATTCTCTCTTTGCAATTGAATCAAAACAATTCATTTAAATTTACCATCGCATACAATCTGGTTATCTAAAGATAAAACTGCAAAAGAACCATCGTAAATATTCAAACAATATTCCTGCCCCAGATACATAGGTTTAACAAATCGGAAAAATAATTCACCCTTTTGCGCATATTGAAAAAGATGATTCGACACAACATTAACTATTAACATTCCTTGCGCAAATGCTTTCTTGTGACCCAGAATTCTTGCAAGAAAAGAATTTGAATGAAGCGGATTGAGATCTCCAGATACTTTTCCAAAACGTACTCCAACATTTTCGTTCATTACGAAGCGATTTTGAATTACGAGAACATCTTTTTTTGCAGATTGATGGGGTTCAGACATCCGTTCTAGCGAGCCGCCATCCGCAGGTAAAATGCCTCCGACTTTTTCAAGCTCATCGAGAAAAGTTTCTTTGAAACCAAGAATTGTAATACCAATCGCACAATTTAAGTACCGTTAAGCAGTTGATGACTTTGGGCAAACCTGATATCTACCTCGGATGACTAAAATATCATTGTTACGATCTC
>JAYTOT010000149.1:0-5904 GCA_043747645.1 Pseudomonadota bacterium
GAGATCGTAACAATGATATTTTAGTCATCCGAGGTAGATATCAGGTTTGCCCAAAGTCATCAACTGCTTAACGGTACTTAAATTGTGCGATTGGTATTAACTGCAACATCTTTTATTTTCTGATTGCTTGTGAGCGCTTTTGTCAAAATAAGATAGAGAGATTTTTTAAGGCTTTCGTTTTGACTAAATTCAAAAATCAATTTAATCCTCAGGCCCAATTCTGTCTCAACTGGAATGCCTGCAAATTCATGACCCATTGATTCCCAATCACAAACTCCTGAATGCGATTTCAAAAATGCAAAATTGCCGAATTGTTTTTGTGTCATATCGGTGTGCTTTCGCACAAATTTAGCTTCTGCCCCTGTCCAGGGCCTCGTTAAAATCAGAAGCTTTTCAAACACACTTTTTGCAATTTTTTCATGGTCAATATCATTGTATTCGAACCCATCTTTTACAACGCGCTGAACATTTTTTATTCTGACCGGAAAACCACAACCCTCGTAAATAACATTTAAAAGCGCCTTCGAGTCTTTATTGTTTTTTAAAGCCGTCATTTTTTCATCCTTTATAATTAATATGTATTACTGTCACAGCAAAGAATGCTTGGGGCCAACCTCCATTTGCACGATCCTCCTCAATAGGTTGTCGGCGTATTGTCTGGTAAAGTAAATTGTCTTTTTTAGACAATGCAGAATACCTTTGCGTGATGGAATCAAGTCTATTCTTGCCAGGAAATCAATTTGAATGAATATTGCACTTTTTGATTTCGACGGAACTATCACTTTCAAAGATACGTTTTCCCTATTTGTTAAGCAAAACGTGCCCAAAGTTCGCCTTATAGTAGGATATTTATTTCTTGTTCCCTGGATTGCCGGATACAAATTGGGCTGGATAAAAGGGACCCAAATTCGCCAGAAAATTGTGCGCATTGGTTTCCATGGCCTCGATGCTACGGAATTCCAAAAAAAGGGTGAATTCTTTGCACGCGAGGTGATTCCTAAACTAGTGCGCGAAAAAGCCCTTCAGCGGATTCAATGGCACCTGGCGCAAGGCGACAAAGTGGTTGTGGTATCTGCCTCACTCGACATTTACCTCGCACCTTGGTGCCGAAAAAATGGACTCGACCTCATTTGTTCGAACATAGAAAGCGACCAAGATTTATTGACTGTAAAATATGCAGGCCAAGACTGTACAGGTCTGGAAAAAAAGAATCGAGTGCTCAAGGCCTATAACCTAAAATAATACGGTAAAGTGTATGCCTATGGCGATTCTGTAGAAGATAAAGAACTTTAAGAATTGGCAGATGTCGTCTACTACCGATGGAAAGAAATTGGAGCGCATTCGAGAATATAGAATCAGCGTTTTTTTGGATGGGGCAAAAATGCTTTCTAATGTGAATCCATTTGCCATATGACTGAAATTGCTTACTTAATCATAAACGATGCCTCTTTAGAAATGCCAATTTTTGCTTCTCAGTCACTTGCGGATTTTATCAAATTATGGAAAAATTCAAGATATGGAATTTAGTGCCGATGTCGATTGAAGGGATAAATTGGAGTTGAGGTTTGAAATGGAAATTTTTATAGAAAAAAATTACAAAGTCTCAATCGCTGGCCAAACCTGGGAATTTGACGAAATTAAATTTTCACGCGACGCAGAAGGACGAGCACGCCTACCGCTCGAGGAAACTGTCAAAATTAACCGATCAATTGCAAATTCAATTTGCTCGACTGATGCTTCACTTACTGGTGAAGAATTTGAATTTTTGTGTCGCCTTTCACGAACCAGCTACGCTGAAACGGCAAAGCGTCTGAAGACAGATGCCTCTACTCCCACGAAATGGGTTGCAAAAGGAACTGTTCCGCCGCTTGAAAGCGAAGTCATTAAAATATACATCTGGAATAAGATTTTTGCTGATTTATTATCTGCAGAACTTGACCGAGCTTCCCGCTCAGAAGGTGCAGAAGCTCTCGCTAAAATGGGGGATAAAGCGATTGAAAAAAAATGGGCCGATTCTCCAAAACGAGCGGCATAAATATTGATTCGGAAAAAAAAATGAAAAACATTTCAACAAAAGTAGTGATAATTGGGGGCGGTGTAGCAGGTTCTGCACTTGCTTGTTGCCTAGCTGATCTGGGAATTGAATCAGTAGTTATTGAACGCCGTCGTGAGCCAGCTGATTTAAATCGTGGCGATGGGCAGCAACCAAGATCGCAAGAAATTTTGGAGAAAATTGGCGTGCTCAATGAATTTCGCAAAGCTGGTGCAATTGAATCTTATGGCAATGAAATTTATCACCCCAGCCTTGGGCAATTGCTAGAAGTGGATCTCGGGATAATAAAAACCACTCCATTTCCGTGGATACTCAATCTGCCACATCCTAATATAGAAAAAATCTTGCACGAACATGCACAAAAATCGGGTAAATGTACTTTCATTTATGGCAATGCCTCGGAGGCTGTGCTTGAAGGAAAAATAATTAGCCAGGTAAATGTGAAGTGCCAAGGTGGCGAAGAACTTTCTATTTCTGCTCCTGTTGTGATTGCGGCAGATGGAATGGCATCCCGATTTAGAAAAAAACTCGATATTGCCGCTGAATTTACTGCGTACAATCATCAACTATTGTGTTTTCATGCCAAAAAACCTTCCTGGATTTCGGGCCGAGCAAGAACACGAGTTTATATGCATCGCAAGGGTGCTGTTGTTTTTCTTCCTCTGCCGAACGATATCGTTCGAATTACTGCTCTTATTGATTCTAAAGAAGCCGGTGATTGGAGTGGAATTTCCGTAGCGGAATTAAAAACACGCTTGAGCGAGCGGTTGCCACAGTTTAAAGATTTGGAAATTGACGAGCACGGTATGCATTTTTACAAATTGCAGAAAATGCACGCAGCAAAATACTCAGAAGGGAATTTGGCACTCGTTGGAGACGCGGCGCACGTGACTCATCCCGCAGGTGGACAGGGCATGAACATGGGAATTCAGGATGCAGACGAGCTCGCTCGCCAACTTCTTGCTTATTTCAACGGAGAGCAAAACCTAGAAAAAAGTTTTGATGCGTATGAGAGAGTAAGGCGGCCCATCAATCAAAACGTCATCGGCCGGGCGCAGTTTATGTCGTGGCTGCTTTGGTCTCCGAAATGGTCGTCATACCTTGGCAGAACTCTTTATGCAGGGTTGCTGCGGATTTTGCCACCCGTTTACAATAAAGTAACAAGCTCAATTGCATGGGGCATTGCTGGCCTCACACCGCCTCAATAAAAAAACAGTGCAATATAAATCAACCAAACCAAACTAGGCAGCACTCAAATGACGCACACTACTTTTGCTGACCCACACAAAATCCTAGACCAAGACCAATCCCTAACAAGACATCACTTAGCAAAAATCGGAATAAGGCAGTCTCAGCTTAATTCCCTCCCACTCTGCAAAGGCATGCGCATACTTGATATCGGTTGTGGCCCCGGCCTTTATCTGCCTCATTGGCTCGAAATCACGCGCAGCACCGACGCCCAGTTCACATTGTTGGATCATTCCGCAGCCGCTCTAAACACGTGTGCCCAGCTGGCGCTAAAAGCGGGCGCCAAAGGTAGAGTCGAAATCCTTGAATCAGATATCTTCTGCCACGGAATTCCACCTGAATCTTTCGATCTGATTTTCATCGGAAACACCCTGCAATATGTGCAGTCGCCGGCTGAGTATATCAAGGAATATATCTTTCCACTTTTAAAGCAAGGAGGTACCTTAGCAATTCGTGACCTCGACTGCGGAATTCTTGCTGTAAACAATGTTGATCCCACACTCGTTTCAAAAATAATTCAGGCAAGAATTTTAGGCTGCCAGCGAAATTCAACGAACAAAGTGACGTTCCACAATCCGTTCATTGGCAGAAACCTTGGCCAAATCGCACAAGACGCAGGCCTCCGAAACATCTCGTTAAAGCCTTATTATTGCGACTTTCGACACCCCCTGAGCCCAGCGCAATTTGAATACCTTTCTGCACTTCACACGTCCTGGTACGTAGAGGATCGCTGTGGAATTTTAAGCGCAGAAGAACGCAGTCACTGGCGATCACTCTTCGAGAAAAATAACCCTCACTGCATTCTTGAAAAAGAGTCTCTTTTTTACGTCGAAACGGAATTTTTAGTCACTGCAACCAAATAATTGGCCTCCCTGCCCCAAGGGAATTCCCCATTTTTTCCAGATCCGTCTGGCCCTTTTAAAAGAGTCGGAGCCAAATAAATACCAGCCTTGTCGCCCAATAAAATATCGATTAGATATTGAGAAATATTTTCGAGCTGACGTGTCATATTCATATTGAAAAATCGCTATCAACAAGACGGCAGTAGCAAAAATTTGCTAAAAATTGGCTTTCAAAATAAAATCCAACGTCAGTTAATTGAATCGAGCTGTTCCACTTGGCGGTTTCTACCAGGGTAAAAGTTCTCTCCCGTCGGAATACCACCGGCAACTATTCGCACAGTCTTCCCTTTCACCTTCAAAAATGATGCTTAATATTAAGCATCATTCTGGATGATTGACAGGTTAGAATGGCGTCAAAACCATTTCGTTAATGCGCCTGACGCAGATTTCGTATATTTCCAAACAAAATAAAGTTACTCACTGCACCAGCCACAAGCCCCCAAAATGGTGCGCCTATTCCAAAAAAAGTAATGCCAGAAGTCGTCGCCAAAAATGTTATCAATGCTGGCTCGCGCCGGTGTTCAGACGCAAAGCTGCCCGTGAGCCCGCCGCCCAATGCCCCGAGCAAAGCTAAGCCGGCCAACGCAGTTACAAATTCTTCGGGCAGTGAATTAAATACCGAAGCTAAAGTCGCACCGAATGTGCCAATCAATACGTAAAACAATCCGCAAAAGACCCCTGCAACATACTGTCGAGAAGTGTCGTTGTGAGCTTCGCGACCTGTGCAAATGGCAGCCGTGATGGCCGCGAGGTTTATTCCGTGGGCACCAAATGGCGCTAGTAAAAATGAAATAATTCCTGTGGTCGTGACCAACGGATTTGCAGGAGTTTCGTATCCCGCATTTCGCAATACTGCGACTCCGGGTGCGTTTTGAGAGGCCATTGTCACAAAGCAGAGCGGAATGGCAAGCCCAACAAAAGCCTGAAAAGAAAATGTTGGTTTTGTGAAAAGTGGAACAGCAGGCGCAAAGTTAATAAGCCCCACATGCATTAAGTCGGTGGTAAATAGAACGCAAACGCCCACAGCAAGAGTTGCAGGAATTGCGTATCTTGAAAAAAGCCTGCGGCCCGTAAGGTAAGTGCCGGCCACTGTGCCATAAATTAAAGAATGTGCATGATTCGAGGGTAGTTTTCCACCTTTCACTTTTGCACACAGGTTTAGCCCACAGTATTTACTGAGCCGGCAATGAAGCAGATACAAGCCCAGTGCAGTAACCAGCAAGCCCCAAACAGTGGCCAATTTATTTTCAGTAAATTTTTAAAAATTAATTTTTTTTTAGGGGACAATGCGTATTTGCAAAGCCGGAAAATCTTGGGGTCGAAACTTAATGCAATTTTCTGCCTCATCACAGAATTTATAAAATTCCTGAAGCTCAAAAGTTCCGAAAGGGGCAATTGAAATCTCTATTTCCCGCATAAATATGTCTTCTGAAATATTGGTCGTAGATTTGGTCTTGCTCCAAAAACACTGAGAAACTGAGCCTAACTGACAGAATTGCTCTGTATAACTATTGAACTAACCCGCCTGCGGCGTGAGGTTTGAAGATCCTACCAAACGAGCTTGCTTCAGTCCAATATGCAAGAGAATAAGAACCCAACCACCAAAATATTTCAATATTATGACTAGATAACTTCGTCATCTATAAACTTACTGGCATTTAATCCGATATTATATTTGATATATAAAGGAGTAATATATGC
>JAYTOT010000150.1:0-12119 GCA_043747645.1 Pseudomonadota bacterium
CACGATTGGAATCGTTGGCAGAGATGCTTTCGCAGATTAAAAATCCGGACGTGTCGCTGCAAATGATATTTGATGCGGAGCCAGATTTACACTGCGATCGAGTGGTTAAAGAAAACGAATGTGAAAATTTTGCAAAAGAAATTGCTGCTAAAAGATTTGAATTTATTTCTAAATTTGCCTGCCAACCAAAATATGGACTGCGTTTGTTCAAGCGCCGTGTTTTATTTACAATGCGCATCGATGGCGAACATCCACTTGAAAAATCGCAATTTGCAAAAGACAATGAGCTCAACGCACAAGCCAAGAACTTGCAAATGCGAATCACAATTTTGCGAGACTTATTTGTTCATGTGAAAGCGGGATGCCATGCTTCAGAATTTAAACCGCGTGTTCTCGACCGCGAAGAGTGCTTGGCTTTTCTGAGAGATTCACTTCATTCCCTAGATATGCGGCAAGCCTCTCAAGCCAGGCACTGCCTCAAATCAGCAGAAAATGTCAGTCTGGCAGAGCAAACACTTTATCACAATGTCGAAATGACGCCCTATGGCATTGGTATGGAAAATAATTCTTGGCAGATGGCCAGTTTATTAGACCTCCCAGAAACCACTTCAGCGGCTGTTCTTGCGCGTTTGTTGTCTCTTAAAATGCCGCACCGCATTGTCGTGAATTTTCGACCTGTCGTAAAATCAAGTGACCTCGATTCAAAACGCTATCTTTTAAAACATGCCGAAGACGCTTATGGCTTGCGACAAGTCGAAGATATATCTGCGGCGCAAATGCGCATGACCAGAGGCGAAAGTCTCATGGCATTTTCGATGCATTTTTTAATGCGCAATGAGCAGGTGAAATTAGAAGACGTTCCAGCGCAAGGAGCAATGCGAGCGGTACTTTCTGAGGTGACAGCGGCACTCGGCTGCCTTTTTATAGAAGAAAATCTTTGTGCACCACTCGTATTTGCAGCAACCTTGCCGTTTCAGAATTCAAAAGAAATTTGCGGATTGGTGGCGAGGGACACACGTCTTTTATCCCTCAATTTGGTTTCTATGTTGCCTGTTTACGGAGGATTTAAAGGTTCAAAAACTCCGATGATTCAAATGATCTCGCGAGCTGGAGAGCGCATTCATTTAAATCCCCGCGACGCCAATGGGGCTTCGCACCTTGCCGTATTGGGTGGTTCAGGAGCTGGAAAATCTTTTTCCATTGCCAATATGGCTGTGGCTTTTATGTCAGAACATCCCAAGGCAAAAGTGTTTATCATCGATAAAAAAACTTCCTATACCACATTGGCCTGGCTTGCAGCCGAAAACGGTGGGGCTTCGTTTTTAAACCCGCCTCAAAATTTTCCTAATATTTTTTCGGGAGTTTTTGACGATGGAATCGACGAAGAAAGGCTGCCTTCCATAGTCAATATTCTCTTGACGGCAATTTCATTGTTGTCGCCCAAAGCAGAATTGTCTGCGACTCACACCAGAGTTTTATCCGATGCTTTGCGCTTAACATTTGCAGAAAAAGCGAGGCAATCTGAAAATCGTTTCGACTATGAATCAGGAAGCGTGGTGGCAACACTAAAACACGGTGTGAGTTTACCCAGGCTGTCTGAAGTCGTGAATAATCTTTCCTCTGCTTGCGACGCACTGCAGTTTTCATCACATATTGCGCTTGTATTAGCAGAATATTTGTCACCATTTATCGGGGCAGGCCCTTATTCAAAATTATTCGACTGTGTTGCCATTGAAGACACTGAGCACAATTCTCCACTTCTGACTCTCTGTGATTTAGATTCTGTTTCAGGTGACCCTATTTTGTTAGTTCTTACGGTCCAGTCTGTCATTTTAGAAATATTAAGGCGTGTGAAGCCTTCCAAAAAAGGAACTCCGCCAGAGGCTTCTTTGCTCATTATTGAAGAAGTGGGCGTGTTAGCCAGTGAATCACCTGCATTGGTGGCATTTATTCGAGATGCCTGGAAAACAATGCGGAAATTTGGAGTCACATGTGTTGGTGTGACTAACGAAGTTTCAGATTACACAGACAAGCCAGGCCCCAAAGAAATCTGGAATGTCTCTCCTAATAAATTGATTTTGACTCAAAATCATTCTGCCATCACAGAGATGGAAACCCGCATTAATGAAGGCCGCAATGGTCTCGTACCGAGTCTCTATCACTGCGAATTGCTGCGCAGCCTTAAGATGTCGAAGGGTGAATATTCAGAAGCATTTTGGATGGGAGAGAAAGATCAGGGGACTTATATTTATGTTCCTACGGGATTTGATTATTGGTGCGCGGCTTCAGATCCCACAGATTTGTTTAATTTAAAAAATCTGTCGCGCTGTTTGTCTGAAAAAGCCAAAGAAATTTCAAATCCTGTGTTTCATTCAGTCGCACTTTTAGCCGATAAATTCCCTGCGGGAGTCAAACAAAATGGGGAATTGAGGATTTTAAGTGAAATGGAAATGGAGCGTTTGATTTCGGAATGGGTGGTAGAAAACTTGGCTGAAACTTTGGTGGCTGTGTGAATAAAATACTGTTGGCAATCATGAGCGGTCTTATTACGACATCATATGGTATGGCACAAAGTGAATACCGCTATAAAAATCAGTTTTCGACAGGTGACGAAGCGGAACGACTCTTTGGAATTCCTCAGTCCCATAACCGCAATGATCCCAAATTGGATGCAGGTGAATTTAAATTCGAACTTGGTTCGAAATTAGAATGCGGAAAATTAGATATTCGAGCGAATTTTTTAGGTCAATTTCAGGAACTTCAAAAGCAGCTTAAAGATTTGATTCCAAAGACACCAAGAGAGGCAACAGATTTTCTTGCACAATCGGCATTTGTCACTGTCTGTTATGCGTATCCGACAATTTGTGCACAGTTGCGCCACGATTGGCTCTCGATTCAGGGTAAATTAAATTTACGCGCACAGGCCTGTGCTGCTGTCGATAAATACATCGACAATCAAGCGGACAAAGGAGCAAATCAACTTAAGTCTGAAGGCATAGCCAAATGTGTTCAACAAAACGCTGGAAGTGGCGGCGATGTGGCTGCAGCGCTTCAAAAATGTCAAACAGAGACCACTGGCCTTTTATTGCGAGATTTTCAAACGGGCGTGATGCGCGACTTTGGAAATAAAAAACAAAAGGTGTTGAAGTCAATTTTAGCGTTCGCAAAAGACGATAATTCGTACGATTTTTTATCGGCATTTTTAGGTGAAATTGAGGTGGGAGGAAAATCGGGATGGGAGCCATTATTTGAGAAAGGAATTCTCCGTGCAGAAGATGTCTCGCAAACATTTTTAACCAAAAGCCAGAATCTCATTTGCAATCGGTTCGAAGACATATTGAAAAATAGATTCAATGGGTCTGGCATGTATGAAAAGGAAGTTGTTGCTAGTGTGAAAAGAAAACTTTCACAAAAAACGCTGGCCGACTTTTCCGATCTTTCCCCTCCAGACAGACAAATTGCATGCTTGGCTCTTGGCAGGGCCATTGGCAAAGATGCTGCCGGGCGGGCCGCAACTCATTTTGAATCCTCACTTTCAACGGGGTTATTAAACACTGCTATTCCTGAACAACTGCGTGCTGAATTCAGAGACCGGATGCAGTCGGCTTTTCCAGCTTTGCGGCAAGCATTAGACGGTGAAGATATTCCAAGCGTCGAACAGGTGCGATTGGAATTGGCAGAATTTGCACGGCTTCAACGCACTAAAACGATTTTATTAGCCAGTGAATCAAACCGCGGAAAATTGAAAAATTCTTTGAGTGACAGTCAAAATGCCGTGTCGTGTTCCGACAGTTTGAGTTGTGAATAGCACTCTAAAAAAGGGAGATGATGATGGATTTTAAATCACTTTTTACGGAATCTCCGATTGAGGCAACGCTTTGGAGTTTCTCGGTTTCATTGCAAGAAAATCTTGCCGAGGCCGTTTTTCAGACGTCCTTATTTAAGGGTCTGGTTGCTATTTTTATGGGATTTGCGGTGGCAAAATTTTTTGTTCGCGCGAGCACAGGACGCAGTGAAGGGGCAATTTCTTCTTTGATGGCAACTCTTTTTTGCTCTTTATTGGGACTCATTTTTTTAGGAACCAATGCAACAGATTCTTTTCAGCCTCAAACCGCAAGTGGCAGGCCTTGGGCTGGAGTTTCAAGCGTGCAAAATGGGCAACGTTATGCTTCTCTCAAAAGTAACACTCACGGATTAAAATTCTACAGAATTTTTGCTGAAGGTTTGAACGGATTGGCGGCGCAAACTTCCAAAGCGGTGGCGGGGGTTTTTGGTGACTCGGGATATTCAAAATCGCCAACACTTTTGCTGCAAACTCTGCACGAAACTGCAAGGCACACACTTGATGACCCAGAAATTCTTTCTACCATAGATTCTCTCTATGAGACTTGTGCAAAAACGGGCACGGCGTCGGCCCAGACAGCCTTTGTTTCACTCTCGAATCAGTTCGATTTACAAAAGGCCAATTGCGCTAATATGCACTCAAAATTGCGCTCGCAACTCGATGCCTGGGCGCGGTCTCGCATTTCTTCACCAGGGTCAAAGCTTGTGACTTTTGCAGAAGCTGCGCGCAATAATTCAATCATGCGCTCTATTGGTTTTGACGACAATGAATCTCTTAAAAATAAAGTCATTGCTTCTGGCGTGACAGACTATTTGCAAAATAGGGCGCAGCTTTCAAATAACAATGTTTCAAGCGCAGCATTGTTAGAAAATCCAGCGCAATCGCCAATGTTAGGAACGAGTACTTGGGTGGGATTATCGCGCATGGCATCGGTGGGCGTGCTCATGAATTTAACCCTGAGACCGTTTACCGGCACAGATTATGAGGCCGCAGATGCGCGCAACGACATGGCTGCGCTGTACACTAAAGTGAGTGTTTTTTTGCCTGCAGTGAGAGGGTTTGCAAAGGGTATTTTGGCTTTAATGTTTTTAATAGCTTCTGCCAGGTTGGCATTTGGTTCAGCGAGCCTGCTAAAATCTTGGTTTTGGTGCCAACTTTTAGTGACTGCCTATGAACCTTTGTCGACATTTTTATATCAGGCCACCATGACACTCACGCAATCTCCAGAAACTACCCAGGCCATGGCAATGTTGAAACAAGACCCATTGGTCTTGGTGGGTGCGCAAGTCATCGATGTTTATGCCTCAAAAATACAAGCGACATATTTTGTTTTGCAGCTTGGCCTCACGGCGTTAACTGCGGCTGGTGGCTTGGCAGTGTTTCGTTACCAACGTGCTTTGGGTGGTTCACTGGCAGGAAATATTGCGTCTAAGGGAGTCAGTTTTGCGCGAAATATGGTGCTCATGAAAGGGGCTCCGGCCGCAGCGGCAGCGCGCATTGGTATGGCCTCGGGCCGTAAGAATGGAGGTGCAATGAACTCTTAATTGTAAATGGGAATGGGGCAGTCGTCGCTTCGTTTTAATGTCAAACTTTGTTTTTTAATGTCTAAACATTTTTTTAAGGAAATTTTATTTGTGAAAATATTTATTGCCCGCAGTCGATTCAGAAATCAGACCCACAAATGTTTTTCATCTTTTTTTGCGCTCGCAGCCGTTAGTTTTTTGCAACTTTCTTGCTCGTCCAACACTGGCTCTGCAAAGGACACGGACCCTAAAAATCCGGACGGACAAATGCCACAGACAGATTTAGAAGCGGTGCCCGACGATGGCCCTTATAGGTCTTGGAAATACGAATGGGAATCTGATGTGTCAGATGAAAAATTAAAACCTTGTGGGGCCGGAAAACCTTTTGCAAATGGCAAGTGTTTTGATGAAGTTCATTTTACCTCTGAAAGCATTTCGCTCACAAAATCGGGCGAAACACTCACTTTATTTGAAGCTGGATGGCCTTTAAATTCTTTCATTCTAGATCACTACAAATTTAGTGAGGAAGAAGGAGATTCTGATGTTCTCATCAACGAGCGCATAGCGAACATCAACGCAAAAACGGGGTTGTGGGCCAGGTACTGGTTTCTGCCCCTGAAAATTAAGGTCTCAAAAACCGCTGATAAAAAAGATCTTTCAAAGGCAGTTTTTGAGAGTGCGGAATTTCTGCTTTCTTTTAGCTACGGAACAGAGAAAATAGGGCAGTTCGGTCTTCCAGAATCAACCTATTTTAATGGCAGTATTTCCCTTTGTGGAAAAACGATTCGCCTCCCGCTGACTCAAAAATCAATAGAAGAAACCTGCAAAACCGCTCTGGGAAGTGCCTCTGAATTTAAATTTGTATCAGCCTTCGGCGAGGTTTTGGCAAAAATTGAAAGCTTGGAAACCGTACTGGCAGATCGCAGGGCGCACAGCATAGAAATTGGCAACACACGAGGCGTGAGGTGAGCAAATGAAAACAGAAACAAATGCAATAAATACAAAGACAGTGAGCCGGCCAGCGAAAATTTACCGTCCTTTGTTGTCCATAGAACCTGTCGTAAAAATTGTCGCAAAAAAATTTGAAATCAAAGAAACAGCAGCCTGCCTCATTGCGCAATACGCAAAATTTATGTCGGAGCGCAGTGGTTCAATTGTCAAAGAAGATGCCGTCGTGGAGCACCTGGCAATGCTCATTGGCAAAGACAAAGGGTTCAAAGAGTGGCGCACGACAGCGCAAAACTTGGGTTGAAATCGGCAAAATGGGAGGGTGCAAAATGATTTCAGGTCAAACGCAGGGAGGATTTTTGAATGGCAATAAAAAGCGTGATTCAAAAATCTTCTTCTTCGCCAAAAAGTACATTTGCTTTCAGGGTCACGGCGTCGAATGGGGGGATTTTTCCTTCAAATCCTGCAGTGACATCAAGAACCGAAACGTAACCTTTGTCGCACCATTCAAAAATTTGGATGGAGCGTTCTATGGGGTCGACAATCCAATAAAAAGGAACTTCGCATTTGTGAAGAACTGCTTTTTTGACAATGCGGTCGTTGTTGGAATTGGTCGAAAGTATTTCGCAGACCCAGTCGGGCCTCACTGTGACAGGAAAGCCACTGGGGCGCTCTGGAACACGACTGCGCCGCCAGCCAGCGAGGTCGTGAGAAAAGAGGCTTCCCATTTCGTACCGCACTGCAACTTCGGGGAGAATCCACCAGCCACCAGGGTTTTGGGGGCCGCTGCGTTTGTGAAAAAGTTGTCGCAGAATTTCACTGATGGCGCCCATCAAATCACTGTGATCTGCAGTGGTCGCCTGTGCTTGCCAAACTTCACCTTCGTGAAATTGGCATCTGGTTCCTTGGTACGCTTCTTGAAATTCTTCAATTGTCAGAAGCTTTGGTTTTTGTGGAGTGGTCATGGTCCCTCCCATAGTGGCAAATACAATCATACTTTTAATTGGGCCACTTGCAAAAAAAAGAACAGAAACAGAATTCGGGAACTTTTAATACTCCGGCCCCCAGGGCTGCACGCTCGGTTGCTGCCCCGCTTTGCGGGTCTACAACCAGCGGCAGTGAATGGCTGCACCATTCCCCTGGAAGCCTGCGCCTCTGCTTCGGAACTATCGTTCCTTGCTTCGTTGCCCGGGGCGACCCCGAACCCCCTCCTTGCGCGCCCTTTCGGCGTTTTGTCACCCCTCGTGCTGGTGCACGACGGTCGCCAACACTTGAAAGAGCTCTTAAGGCACACAGTACGCCACCGAGGTGGGCCCGAGCCCTGGGCCCGTGAAAACGTGGAACCCATCAACAGTTCAGCAGAAATTACGGGCCTAAAAACGAAAAAATACGGGCCCGAAGTCAAAAAATACAGGCCCGTAAAATTCGGGAAAACAACTAAAATGGAAGTAAAAACCTATGTTTAATGCAGGCCCGAATAGTGCCATAAAAAACGGTCGCATAAATCTGAAATCAAAGAGTGATTTGGTGCTCAAACTGTATCTCACGGAAGAGCAAAAAAATTGGGTCGAACGCCTTTCACACGAAGAACAAGTGCCCATGTCAAAGTGCATTGTGAATCTCATCGATGCTCATCGAGATCAAAAAAGGCACGAACAAAAACTCGATCAAATTCTCGAAGATTTGCAAAACGTACAGAGCAATCAAAAGCTACTTCTTTCAAATTCTAGCTCACAACTCGAAATTATTTTAACTTACCTCAAAGAAGTTTTTCGTGAGAGTGCAGCGAATCTTTACCGTCTCAATGCCATGGTCGACGAGTTCGCAGACTCTGAAAAAATAAGGGCAGAAGTCAATACTTTTGTGCGTCAGCAAGAGTCAATGATGCGTTCCAAAGCGCTGCAAATTCACGAGCAAAACTCATGAGTCGGGTGCTGAATTCTTATTCTCGTGAACTTAAAATTATGAAACGAGGGCCTGTTGGATCTCTGAGTACATTTTTAGTGGCGCTTGTTTTTTCGTCGGCAATCACAGGGTTTGTCATCGAAAAAACTTTTCAAAATGGAATCATCGAGTGGCTCAAAATTGCAAAAAAATACGTTTACTGGAATGAATTTAAGCACGCAGCAACGGCAAAATTAAGTGTGGGAGAAGTGCAAGATTTTTCAAAGTTTCAGAGCTTATGGAGCAGTCTGGAGAGACTCAATAATTTGTATTTTTGGTGCGCAATTTTATCTGCCTGCGTGTCTATTTTTGCATGGGTTTGGTTCTGCACTTGGCTCGCTCAAAAATCGAAACTGAGCGAGCAATTGCGCACGGGCGAACACACTTTAGTCGGATCAAAAGAATTAATTTTGATGATAAAACTGGCGGTAAAAAATAGAAAAAGACCTCACACCTTTCGCGACAACGACGTGGTATTGGGCACTCAAAATATTCGGGTGTGTCACGAAACCATTGGTTTGCATTTGGGAATTGGAGGAGCGTCGCAGAGCGGAAAAACAAACGCCATCAACCAGCTTTTAGCGTCACGCCGCGCTGCAAATGAAAAGGTCTTTATTGTAGATCCTGGCGGAGAATTTTACGCACGGTTTGGAAAAAAAGACGACATCATTTTGTCTTTGCACGACTCACGGGCCAGAAAATGGGACTTTTGGAGCGAGGGCGTTTCTGAAGAAGAAATTGCAAAAGCATTGGTAGAAGTGCGAGATGGCATGGACGCCTCAACCAAATTTTTTCAAACCACAGGCCGCGCCGTGTTGACTTCTTTGTTTCGCATTGCCGGAAAAAACGAAGAGCCATTGCGTGAATTGTGGCGACTCGCCAATCTTGCGGCTGAAGATTTAGAGTGCGTCTTAAAGGCGAATAATGAAATTTCTCACCGTTATTTAGGCCAGGGTGACAGCGGTCAGGCTTCGGGAGTGATTGCGACGTCGCTGATGAATTTGGAATTTTTAAAATATCTCAATCACCATGCGCGCGAGCGCGAATTGGAATGCCAAATCCAGGAGCCAGCGTTTTCCATTCGCAATTGGATCTTAAATGAATCGGAAAAAAATTGGGTCTTTTTGGTGGCCACCGATTCGCACTGGGAGCAAACCAGACCACTCATGCGTTTGTGGTTTGATGTGGCATCAACAGCAATTTTAGAGCGAGAAATTCCAACTCAAAAATCTGTGCAAAAGCTGTCACCTCTCTGGCTTGTTTGCGATGAAATTTCAACCGTTGGTCTGTTACCAACGCTGCCCAAGGTACTCGACAGAGGGTACAAATATTCAGGTCGATTGGTTTTAGGTTTTCAGAGTTTGGCACAAATTGGCCAAATTTATGGGCCAGAAGCCACTCAAAATATTATGCAAGGACTGCAAAATATTTTAATCTTTTCTTGCAATGAATCTAAATTAGCACAAGAGTTTTCTGCGCGGTTGGGCCGGTGTGAAGTCGAAGAATACGAATCGTCTGTGAGCCCAGCAGACGGAAAAAACCCTGAACGAGTGTCGATTTCAACACGGCAACGTGAAAAAATATCTGTGACTGAGGGCGAAATTAAAAGCCTTCCGGAAAACCATGGATTTTTAAAACTAGCCCGGTTTCCACCAGTGAAAATTGATTTTGCATACACAAAATATGCAGAAGTAAATGATAAATCTAAAATGTGGAGTAAAATTCCCAAGCACACCTGGCTAGACGATGTGATAGATTCACAAGAAATAAAGCCATTTGAAATTGCACCTCCCACTAGTAAAAAACCTCGTCAAATGTGGGGGCATTGATGCTCTCACTTGCAAATGTCAGTGCAGCCCACGGCACAGCTTATTACAAGTTAGAAAATTATTACACCGAAAAAGAAAGCGTCGGATATTCGCGCTGGGTAGGCAAGGATGCAGAGAAACTAGGGCTAACGGGGGCTGTGGACAACGCCATTTTTTCTCATTTATTGAAAGGGACTCATACAAGAATCGCAGTGGCTGGGAGCCTCGAAAATAGAAAGAGATCTGGACTAGACCTCACTTTTTCTGCGCCAAAATCTGTGAGTGTTCAAGCATTGGTCTTTGGCGACAATCGCATTGTTTCAGCGCACAGAGATGCTGTGAATGAGACTTTGGGGTTTGTGGAAAAGAATTTTGCAGTTTACCGCTCAGGGGGCAAAAACGACAGAATTGTGCAAAAGGCAAAAGGAATACTTGTGGCTCAATTTGAACACGATTCTTCGCGTTTGAAAGACCCGCAATTGCACACTCACAACGTGATTGTCAATCGCATCGAAAATAAAAGCGGTGCAATTCGCGCTTTGCACAGTGATTTAATTTATAAAAATAGTGTGTTAGTGGGAATGGTTTATCAGAATAGTCTTGCCAAAAAAATGAATGAGCTAGGCTATAAGGTGAGACCCAATGCACATGGGACTTTTGAAATAGAAGGATTTTCGAAAAATCAGCTGGCAATTTTTTCGAAGCGCAAAGAACAAATTGAAGCAATGAATCCTGAGTCCTACCAACACACCAGAGATTTAGTGCTCAAAAATAGAAAAGCAAAAGAAGGCCCGCAAAAACGCGAAAGTCTCATTGAAAAATGGGAAAATGAGGCTGCAGAAAACAAAATTGTACGAATTCAAAGCACAAAAGAAAATGCAAAATATACAAATCAAAATAAAAACCAAGCGGCATTTAAAAATGCGCCAGTATTTGAATTCATGGAACAGGCCATCGGTGCTGTGACAGTAAAGTCATCTGTGTTCAAAAAAGAAGATGTGTTGCGCGAAGCCATTCAAATTTCTTTAGGCAAATTTAGCATTTTTGAACTCGAAAAAGCGTTTGAGAATGTGAAATCAGACAAAGTGTTAAGCACACTTAAAAAAGACGTTTTTACAACAAAAGAAGCAGTGAAAAGAGAGCTGCAAACAAGGGCAGCTGTCGAGAATGGCATTGGCACTTTTGAGCCCATTGCTAGCAGTGAGACAGCGAAATTGAGGACCGCTAAAATTCAAAAAATTGAACCAAACAGTGCGCAAATTGTACTCGAAAAAACACATGATGCATTGTTAGAAAAAGGGATAAAGCAAAAAGACGCAGAGATTATTTTAGAAAGATTGTTCGGGGCAATTCAAACAGAAAATCGCATTTCGATTTCGCAAATCACTGCAGTTAGAAAATCTTTGATTCAATCTATGGGTTCAAAAGGAGCATTGAAAAACGAACAGGAGACTCACAAATGGGTCTCTGAAATCATGAAACCCATTGCAAAAGAATTTATGGCGCCCACTCAAGGGCAGATTGAAGCAATTGAAAAAACGCTGGTATCAAAAGATAAGTATGTGGTGTGGCAAGGTGTGCCTGGTGGGGGAAAAACTCACGCCGTGCGGCAAATTGTTGAAGCTGCACTGCTTGAAGGTTTTAACGTGCAAGGATTTGCACCATCAGCCACTGCAGCAACAGAATTGGCCAAAGAAATTGGCATTAAAACGGAGACTTTGCAAAGTCATATTTTGAAAAGAGATAAAAATAGTGCAGAAAAAAGCATTTGGATTGTGGATGAAGCAGGCATGATTTCGGCAAAAGATTTTCATTCTCTCCAACTGAAAGCAAATCTGCAGAACGCGCGGGTGTTGTTAATTGGCGATTATAGGCAGCTTCCACCGGTAGATGCCGGCAATCCGTTTTTAGATATTCAACGCAAAACCCAAACGACTGTAATTCATTTGACCGAGAGTCTGCGGCAAAAAGACCAGCTTTTGCAAGAGTCTGTGGCGCTTATGAATCGTGGTAATGTTGCTGGTGGCGTGCAAATTTTAAAAGAAAAAACAC
>JAYTOT010000151.1:0-4902 GCA_043747645.1 Pseudomonadota bacterium
ATACCAATGGCGCAGAAACTCACTCCGACAGTCTGAAATAGGTCCAAAAAGACCATTTTGAAATGAAGTCCTTATTTTAGAAAGCAATTCGACTTGTTCGGAATGAGATTCAGCTTCACCAATTGCCACTATAATTCCAAAATACTCAGGCGATCTATCGTCCAACTTGAGTGCAACGGCAAGGGACAAAATTTTATCTTTAGAAAGTCCTCTTTTGCCATGCAAAATCATTGACAACAATTGTGTAGATTTAAAACCAGCTCTTCGCGCAATAGAATTTTGGCTCAATCGAGGATTATTGGCTTGCATTGCTGCCATGCGCTGAATAATAAATTCTCGGTAGTTGAGAAAATCGAACACATCAGGCAACAAAGTTTTGGGAGCAAAAACGTCTACTTTCCCATCGCTGCGTTGCATAACCATTCCTATTTTTACAATTAAACTCAAAAACTTTGTTGCTTACTTTCTATTCAAAGTAAGTGCCACGGCAGAAAGGTGTGCTGCCTTCCACAACCTTTCAGGCGATATTGATTCATTTTGAATGACTAGAATATGCTCAGTGTCGATTGTTCCAAACCCCTTGTTAAAATGCAATTGCCCTATTAAATTCTTAAAAACACTTTGTCCTAAATGAGTAGAAGGCGTGGGACGATTCTGGACGATCGATTCCACCCCCAATTCATCTAAAGTAGGCCTGTCAAATAGAACTGTTTGAATTGAAAGTTGAGCACCAGTGAAAGAAAGAACTGATTGTGAAAATCCAACTCCATCGCTAGATTTTATTTCATTCACTATGTACTTGCCCACTTGGCAGAGTCTTCCAAACTCACCGTCATCTGCTATATTACTCATCTTAAAGCTTGATTTTGAAGCTTTTGAGTCAATAATAATTTCTTGGGTTGATACACTAAAATCATCTGAGGGAAGTGATATAGTATAAGTACCACTGACACCAGGCAATACCGCTGCATTTGAATCAGTACAAATAGCCTTTGATGTGCTTGTTTCACAACCCATTGCCATAAAACCAACACAACCTGAAATCAATGCATTTGCAAAGTTATTTCCAAAAAATAGTTTTCCAATTTTCATGTCCGATTCTCCCATTAAATTAGTTTATAAACATACAAACAAAAGTACATTTATGTATTATTAAATTGCCATTCAATTCGATTTCGCAGCTGCTGTTTCAAATATGCCCCTCTTCAAAACGGGATTCAATGCCAGGCAATTGAAACTGCTCACAGCTTGTGAGCGTCAGAATTTAAGCGGTGAGTTTGCCCCCAATGCCATTCGCTCAGAGATTTGCATTGGTTAGGATAGGCGTCATTTCTTCCAGGTTCTCATAGCTCAGCGGATAGACCACCTACCAGCGAACACAAAGCAAAATCACTTTTGATCAATCAAAAACTGAATGTCTTCGCGAAGCAGCGCCAGTTCTTTAACTAGCGTTGCGCGCTGTTCGGGCTGCAGCGAAGAATCAAAGTCCACAAGCAAGTTTACGAGGCGAACACGGTTGGCGTCTGCGCTTTTTTTGTATACATCCGAAAACTGAGATTCGGGCTGAGTTATCCAGAGCTCAAGCTGTTGTGAAATGTCCACTCTTGAGGGGCCACCCTTTAATAAATTTACGAAGTTCTTTTGAGACTGAAGGTCATGTTCAAACTTTAAGTTTTCGTATACCCGCCCCGCTTGCACAAATTCTGCCAGCATTTCATTTTGCTTGGGAGAAATGCTGCCTAACCAATATTCGGCAATTTTGGCGACGCCTTCGTGCTTTTTTTCTGAATATTCTGCCGCAGGAAGTTTAAGAGTTTTAAGGCGCTTAGTGTTTCGCTTGGCATTTTCTTTTTCAACGTGCTTAAGCTGGTTGGCAGATACAGAATGCAAAAAAGTGCCCGTATCGTTGCGTACCTGCGCCGCAATGTTGTTGCGCAACCCCAACAAGTTTTTAAGAAAAGTGTCGGCGTCGCCGCTCGTAAAACCGGGTTGCTGAACGCGCGTAGCCAGTGAATTTAAAAGTGCAGTCACTTTTGGAAGTTCGCTTGTTCGGTGCCATTCTAAATGGAAAGCCAACTGGGTTTTTATAAATTTTGATTGAGTGGAATCGAGGTCAAAGGAAGAATCGAGTTCGTGATGCAGGTACGTATCGGCAAAGCGATATGCCGTTTTTCGGGCACTGCATCCTAATAAAAGACCAATACAAAGAGCAGTGCAAAAAAGCAGAAGACTCTTCTGAAAGAAAAGTGCTCTAGAAAAATAGAATTTTTTAAAACGCGCGGATGATTTCATCTTCAATAATGTATGCGATTTTTTCAAGAATGAGAAGTCGATTTACGGGTTTCGTCAGATGATCGTTGCACATATCAAAAAAAAACTTAAAACTGATAGCCAACACCAATGACCAAGAGAGTGTAACTCACTTGCTTAGAAAGTTTCTTCCCCAGGTCTTGCATTTGATTATTTGATGCTTCGGCAATGCTAGATGAAGCTCCAGTTAATGTTGTACTTGCTTTTGATTCGCCATATAAGGGAACAAACGCGCCAATCCAATCGCATCCAAATGTCAAACCGTTGTCCAAAGTCCAGTGGTTTCCGATAAATATCGGAACTACGACGCTGGAGATTTGTAATTTTAAGTCGAGGACAAATTTTTGACTACTTGAAGACGAACTAAAATCAACACTTAAGTTGCGATACCCAATCCCCGATTTTAACGCAAAACTATTCCAGATAAAGTAACGAAAGTAAAAATCAGTTTGCAACCCAACGATCATAAATTTGTCTATATTTACTCCCTCGGTTTTTCCGATTTTTTACTTATAATCTCCTCCTCCCGCTAAAAATGAGAGGCCAGTTTGGACATTTTTATTCGCATTGAACGAAGCCTGCGCTCCAAATTTCAAAGCCAAATCCGATAAGGGAGTGTAATGCACACTTAAACCCCATTTTCGAATGGCGCGAATATCGGACGAACTTGTCTCGGCCGCAGTTGAACTGTCTAAGGATTCGGGTGAGGCTTTAGACCCATTCGTTGTGTCCATTAGCTTTTGAGGAGGCGAAGGTATGTTTTGCAAGGGTTGACTCTTTGGTGACGGAAGCGCATTTTGTGTTCCAATACTCGGTTTTTTTGCACCATTTTGTTTGCCACTTGCTGGACTTATCTGCGCAAATGCCAAATCATTTTGGCCAAAAATCAAAAACAATGCAAGCAGACAAAAATAAAACATATTCTTTGACATTGCGTTCCCCGATTAGTGCAACGGTTTTAAAAATCGAGAAATTTTAACACAATTTCGATACCTGAAAGAAAACTCTGATAGCATCTTGACGCTTTGGATAGATTCTTCTCAATAAAGAGTTTCCAAAAGCGTAATTTCCAGCATGCAAATGCTTGGCTATTTTGCTCCTACGGAGGCCTCGGTTCAGCTTAGAAGTTTGCCGACCTTTGGGATGATGTTGCCTGCTGCAGCATACAAAGCATCGGCATCTACAATATTGTATTTCGAGGCTCAATCCGTTCAACCTTGCGGCTTCCGGCTCGCGTAATACTCTGTCTACGCTTAACCCATTTCGTTACCTCCATGTGTCCAAGACTCGGGTTCCAAGCGCATAGACTTTCCTTACAGAGGAGGGACTTTCACGCTCATGAGTTGTGCGCCTGCCGGTGCACGTAAGCCCGACGTTTGGACCTCAAATTGCGAAATTTTTGCACCAAGGGGACACAAATAAAATTGCACGTTGTTGGCTAATGGAGATGAGCAAAATGATTATTGAGCCCAGTTCTCCACCACCGCCATATAATTTTCTAACGACAAATCCGATGAACCTTTTTTAAAAGGCGCATAATTTTTTGGCGTAGCAACATCGGCACGCGAAAGTAATGCTGTAATGCCTTCAACATCTGCAATACTTAATTTAAATCGCGCTTTGCCAGGTCGTGTTGCCTGGCCCATAATTTCGTCGTCTGTTGCTTTTTTACCGCGGGATTTAGCAGAGCAATTCGAATGAAACCCATCGCCGTCGATATTATCTTCGTACATGTCGCACATGCCCCAAGCGTGACCAATTTCGTGCAATAAAACCGAAAAAATAGGCTGCATGCTGCGCGTTAAATCGGTACCAGTTTTAGGAAATTGCTGCGGTTGCATATTTCCTTCTAATATTTGTCGCAACAAAAATACGCTGCGTTTTTTCCAAGGCAATTGGTCAATATCAGGACTCGCTCGCCAACGTTGAGTGTCAGCAGTAAGTTCCCAAGTGTAGTTTGGATTTAAGTAAACAGTGCGTGCGGTTGACAAGGCGCCTTTGCCAAAATCAGTGTAGCCCACAAAATCGCCAGGGACTGGGGGCTTTTGAAAGGTCAAAACCACTTCCGATTGCGCGTTACAAGGCGAAAAAACCAAGGGAATAAACCGACCCACTGCAAATCCCCAAGCGTTTACTGCGGCTAATAATTCAGCTTGCAGCCACAAGCGCTCTGTTTTAGGAGGCAAAGGCTCAGTAATGCATGCATTTATAGCCACTCCTTTGTCTGCCTGAAACAAAAAAGCACCTTTTAATTTTTGTGAATTGGCACCAGAATTGTCTAACTCCTTAAAATGCCCCCATTTGATGTTACTTTGCGAAACATCTGGAGTATCGCAACCGGCTATTAATAATCCTAAAACCGCACAAATATTCGATATTATTCGCATTTTTCTCATTTCTTTTCTGTTTCGTTAGTAAACTCGTTTTACGAGGTGTTCCGTATCCGAAACCGCGGGACTTTTCTATGTATATTTTTTAGGTGAGTCCCACAGCGAAATGTCGATATCTAGTTAAGCAATTGCAATTGAGGCTCAACAACAAATTGAGTGTCTCAAATTTCCTCGTCAAAAAAACCTCCCAATCTGCAACGCT
>JAYTOT010000152.1:0-2169 GCA_043747645.1 Pseudomonadota bacterium
GCGCGTTCAGGATTTTTGGGATTGATAAGATAGTCTGGTGAGGAAACTTTGTATGAATTTTGCAATCCAGGAAAAAAGAAAGCATCGAGTGAAGTTAAATTGTTTTTTTTAAATTCCATTTCTAATTCACGAGAAGAGTTGAGGCATTTAATATCACTTTTTTTCACTAATACTTCTACTCTTGAAGCATAATGTTGCGATGGGGCTTTTATATCGCGAGCAGAGACTGCAAAAATATTATTAGAAAATAATAAAGTTGGGAAAATAAATTTAAAAATTAATTCGACTTTTGTTTTCAATTCTCCTCCTGCAAATTTGCGCAAACATTTTCAATTAATCTAACGAGGCTGCGGCAAAATATCTGTTTGCCGATTCTCAAGCACTGCCCGACCTATTGCAACCAACGAAAGTGCATTTATCTTGAAAATAGATTCTACGTAATCTGGCACCTGTTCTAGAGAAAGATTTCTATTTATTCTGCTTCGCACCCAAGTGCCGCAATAAATTTAATTCGGGGAGAAAAATCATTCTGCGCCCTGTCCAGGCGCGCAGTCCACTCCAAAACGGACGGAAATAAACATCTTGCTATGCGGAGCAGAGTATCGGCGTGATCAGGAATCCAGGCGATATTTTTATATTCATTTGCACCTGATTCGGCTCTAGTTTTGTCCCAAGGCACCCTGCTCTTTGAGAATTCAATATGACTTTGCTCCCCAAGGTAAAATGGCCGAATAAACGAAAACAGCTTGTTCGATACGACTCAATTGCGACGCAGAAAGCAGATAAGGCGTGTACCATGCTATATTTATCCACGCCTGTAAATTGTAGACATGATAGAGCAATGCATCGCGGTGTTCGAAATCAAATCCTGGTGAGTTTTGAGGAAGATTTTTTTCAAACATCTCATCAATAACAATTTTTGTTTTTTTTAGCTCTGCAGAATCATGCAAAAATCCCGCTGCAGAAGCACGCAAAGCAATGCGCCATGTCTGCCAATTATTCCAGACACGACTGTCGTTGGCAAAATTCTCAATGCGCTTGGTCTTGGGAGTTTCTTTTCCTAGGTAAAAATTGTCCTCGGCTAGAATAATGGCCTTAGCGAAATTAGCCATTGCAAATTTTAATTCTTCAGGGACAGCAGAGTTGACGAGATCGAATGAATGGACCAATTGCAAAAGCTTCACTTCGTTGATTGGATTTCCTTGCACCACATATTTTTTCGTCCATTTTTCTATTCCGGCGGAAGCATTTTCTAGGGCTTTTTTTCTTTCATCTAGATTTTGTGAAGTGGCAGCGCAAACTGCAGACATGTAAATGCGCTCAATTTCCATCCCGGCTACATTTGAAGCTTTAAAAGTTGCAACGGAAGGTAGCACACTTTCGAAAGAAAAATTCTCGATGGCTTCAAAGGTAAGGCCAAAATCTGACTTCATTTTTTCGCAAGAGCGGGCAGATTGCTTTGCTAGATTTTTGTACTTATTTGAGAGTATTATCTTTTGAAAATTGTCAGCAGTTATGCTCTCCCCGAAATGAAAAAATGATCCCCAAATCAAACCCTTATTGCCGAAAGAATCCGCAGGTGTCTCAATATATTTATTTGAGTTATTTAAATTCGCTTTTGTTCTACTTTTGCATGCACCGCAAAACAGAACAAAACACAAAGAGAGATAAGAGACAGTCTTATTCCTGAAATTCTGGGCTAACACTGGTAAATAACCCCTCAATTAATTGAATTGTCAGTTTTGTAGAAATTGATTTAATGCTATTAAACTCACAAATATTTCTTAAATCACTTACCGTAAGTGACAACAAGTTGCAGATGGTCGCCCATAGGAGATTGAAACAAATCTTCGGGCATGGTGCCTTCAAATGCTATCAAATGCGCAAGTTTTCCAATTTTAAGAGTGCCGAAATTTTCTTCTGCGGCCAAAGCATAGGCAGCATTGCAAGTAATGCCTCTGTAAACTTCTGGCATAGAAAAACCGCATCTTGTGAGTGCTAAATAAGCCGAAAACCAAATATTATTGAGTGGCGAACTGCCAGGATAAAAATCTGAAGCAATGGCTGCTCGTATGCCAGTGGCGCGAATTTTTTTAGCTTCTACAAAAGGAATATTAGAGAAAAAACTTGTACTCGGAAGTATAACTGTTGCTACGCCCAAATGAGCCA
>JAYTOT010000153.1:0-2121 GCA_043747645.1 Pseudomonadota bacterium
CCCCGACCGCGTCCTGTGGGGCACCGACTGGCCGCACCCCAACCTGAAGAACCATATGCCCGACGACGGCCTGCTGGTGGACTTCATCCCCTCCATTGCGCCGACGGCTGAGTTGCAACACAAGATGCTGGTGGACAACCCGATGCGGCTATATTGGACGACTTGATGCGGTCAATCAATGCTTGATCGAGTTCTTAAAGATGTATTGGAATAAATAGTGGGCTGCTATGAAAATTTATCTTGAAAATGTACGTTCGTTTGGAGGGTGGCACGAGATACCTATTGCGCCGGCAACCATTTTATTGGGCGAAAATAGTGCGGGTAAATCAACCTTGCTTGGGATGCTTGCGGTCGTACAACACGAAGGATTTCCATTTAGTGGAAATTTTTTCAACCAATTTCCATTTGAATTTGGTGGTTTCAAGACAATAGCAAATAATAAAAAAGAAGTTAGCCACTTCTCGGTTGGATTTGAAGCTGAAATTCGCGACTATTTTCGAAATCCAAAAGATAAAGTAGATGAACTTGTTTCTATTGGAATAATTGCAGCATTCCGTGAAAATGATGGCCTCCCCGTTCCTTGTTGCATCTTTGCTTGGATGGGGGATGTGGCTATTTCTTATTATGAAAATGATTCTAAAAATTTAATACTTTCAGATAAATTAAAAATACCTGCTAATCTTCAAATTAGATCAATTATTTCGAGCGAAAAAAGCCCTCACGGACTTACCGCGCAACACTTGCTTCGTTCTTATTACCAAAATAAGGAAGAAGAAAAAAAATCAAACAAAAATGAAGCTAACGAAGAAAGTTTAGAACATATGCTTCATCTCCTATTTGGAGGAGGATTTATGCGGCGAGGAGGGTCCTCTGCAATGGCTTTTGCACCAATGCGTTCTCGCCCAAAACGGACATACGATCAATTGAGTGATGAGTTTTCGCCAGAGGGTGATCACGTACCATTGATGCTGGCGCGTGCAACAGATCCAGAGAACAAGCAGGCCACAGCACTTCACAAAGCACTGCGGGATTTCGGTAGTTACTCGGAGATGTTTACTGATATTAGTGTCAAAAAACTAGGGAGAGGGAGTGGTGATCCATTTCAAGTTCAAGTCCAGATGGGAGCGAAAAAAGCTAACTTAATGGATGTTGGTTATGGTGTAAGTCAAATATTGCCGCTCATAGTTGATGCACAGAGAGCTAGTTCGAGCACCATGTTGTTACTACAGCAACCTGAAGTTCATCTTCATCCCAAAGCTCAGGCCGCATTGGGATCAATGATAAAAGATTGGGTTTCTAAGAATAAAAAAACAGTCGTAATTGAAACACACAGCGATTATTTGGTAGATCGTTTGCGTTTGGAGGTCAAAAGAAATCATCTTAAAGAAAGCGATGTAAAAATCTTTTTCTTAGAAAAAAAAGGCAATCAAACCAAACTCCATATTCTTGAGGTTGACGCCCAAGGCAATGTTTTAAATGCCCCTGATGGTTATCGCGATTTCTTTTTTCGCGAGCAAATGGCCTTGTTGTTGGATTGAATCTATATGTGCTTGATCGTTGATGCCAACTTGTGCTCGGTAGTGTTTAAAAAAACCAGCGATACGTCCTATCAGAAATTGCGAGACGCCATATTTTTGAATCGACTTACGTTGATTCATGGTGGCAAGCTAACGCAGGAGTACAGCACCGCAGGCGTTCTCAGTGTCATTGCTTTGTTAGCTCAGAGTGGACGCGCACACAAGGTGAGTGACGACTTGATTGATGCGCAGCTAGCAAAAATTGCAAATCAATGCTCGTCTAATGATGAGCATGTGGTTGCGCTTGCACGGGCGGATCGCCAGCGAGGGCATCTACTCTGTACCAACGACCAAGCCTTGCAGAATGATTTCAAAAATAAAGCTTTGATTGACAGCCCTCGCGGAAAAATTTACAGCCCAACACGCCACAAGGCTTCGCTCGCGAATTGTTAGCGCGAGCTTTTGAAATATAAATTACGAAACTAGATCACATATGTCCCTCGATAAACCCTACCTCGACGTCCCTGGCACCACGATTTTT
Organism: Pseudomonadota bacterium; assembly: GCA_043747645.1. Classification (GTDB taxonomy): domain Bacteria; phylum Bdellovibrionota_B; class Oligoflexia; order Silvanigrellales; family Silvanigrellaceae; genus JAYTOT01. The sequence goes on from JAYTOT010000153.1 coordinate 2,059, forward strand.
GATGCCGAACAATCTCGCCTGGGTTACCACCTGAACCAGTTCTGCATGTCGCTCATGACGGCC
>JAYTOT010000154.1:0-22320 GCA_043747645.1 Pseudomonadota bacterium
ATTGGCAATGCAATTAAGATCTGTGGTTGTTTTTGCATCTGTTGTTATTGTGGCTTTTGGTTTGATTTCCTGTTCGGTTCAAAAATCAGAGAATCAAAAAACTAAAAACGTTAAATTGAATTATGGTCCCCTTACTTTTTTTTCAGCGAGTTCTTTAAATGATGATTCCTTGCGGTTAAAAGGACCATTTTTAGAGTCATGGCTGGTTTCAGATTCGGCATTTTCTGCATTTCATTTGCCAATGAGCGACAAGCCAGCTCAGCTTTTTTTTCGCAACGATTTTAATTCGGAGCAAAATTGGGTTTTAACTTCAAGCGCCGAATTTATGCAATACTCATCCGAAGCTCCTATTTGCGTTTTAGAAAAGCCATTGTTGAATTTAATGAATAATCTGCAAACATGGATTTACGCAGATTCACTGGAGCAAGGCGTTCGAGAATTGCGACAATTGCCTTCGTATCTTGCAAATGCGAATTCTTGCAAATTGGCTCGAACTTTGACTTGTCTCAAAAATGCGCTTCCATACTATAGTAATTTAGATCTTAATAACGAATTAAATCAATTGCCAGAAATAAAAGGCCAAATTTTGCAGGATTTAGTTGCCAATTTGCCTCTCTGCTCTGGCTTTGTTGACTCGAATTTAAATTCTGGATTTGATTTTAGGGTGGGGAAAAATTATTTGACTTTTTTCCCTTCGCCACTTTATTCAGTGTCAATTTATGAAGGTGAATTTTCAAATTACGACGATGCTTTGGTTCAAAAAGAGCCTGTAGCCTACGTTCCCGCAGCACAAAATTGTAGTTTTGGAGCAAAGGCCTGCCATAAATCTCCGTTGCCCATTGCACAATGCAAAAAGTGCGAAAATTTGAAATTGGGTAAAAAATACACCGCATTTTTGCTCACCAAGCCATTTGAACTGAATGCTTTGGTTGCTTCAGTGGTGTTTGATTATAAAAACTAATTTATAATTTAAAATAGATTTAAATTGCACTAAAAAACTTTATTTGCCAAAAAACAAAAATAATAAATAACTAATTGGCGCGCCAAATAAAAGTGAGTCTACGCGGTCTAGGGCGCCGCCGTGGCCGGGCAATAAACTTCCGCTGTCTTTGCAATTGGCAGCACGTTTGAGTGCACTTTCTACCAAATCTCCGACCTGGCCAGCTAATCCTGAAAGGCATGCGATGAACATCGCTTCGTACCAATGGAATGGAAGATTAAAAAATTCACAAATAAATATTCCTGTCAGTCCGCTTGTAAAAAAACCACCTATGGCTCCCTCCACTGTTTTTTTAGGAGACACTTTGGGAAGTAGGGGGGTTTTGCCAAAAGTACGCCCAAAAAAGTAAGCACCCGTGTCGCCCATGAGAATGACAGCTAAACAAAAATACAGTGCAATGCCGCGCGGAGCCTCTGCAATTTGCACCTGCGCTAGCCTGTAAAGAGTGATACCTGGCAATGCAATATAAACAAACCCAGAAAGTGCATTCATAAATTTTTGAGTTGCAATTTCGAGATCTATTTCTCTTTTGTAAAAAAATCCGGACCCAAAAACCATGCAGGCGGAAATCCAAGCAAGCACCACAGAATTGGACCCTCCAGATTTTTCGGAAAGCGTCATTTGTCCAACCGTGTCGATGGGTACGCACATTGCATAGGCAGCGGCGATGCCAAAAAATTCTTTGCGTAACGGAGGTCTAGGAAACTCTGTGTGTGCAAATCCATCTATGACGTGCCACCGGATGGCCACAAATTCGACACCAACCAAACAAACTGCAACAACAAAAAACATCATGGTTGTTAATGGAGAAGAGGCAAAAGTAACACTATAAACGGCAATAAATATAAGTGCTGCCGCTGTTATGAGTCTGATTCTGAGCATGGGTTCCTTGGTAAATAATGAAAATGTTGCCGGGTATCATGACTTTTTTTCCCTGTGACACTTCCGTGTCGGACCTTTGGTCATGCTTTTGCATCGTAGGATACACTGCATACAGACTCTCATCAAAGGAATCTCAGTGTGAATATGAAAGTCGGTCCAAAAACTCGCATTCAGAAAATGTCGCCTCAAGATGCCATGTCTGAAATCGCCTTAGAGATTCAAAATTTAAGTGCAGAAATTAGTGCACTAAATGCTGAAGCTCGTGAGTCGTTAGAAAAGCTTTGGACAGTGCGTCACACAGAATTATTTCCAAAGTTATGCGCCTGGAAAGAAGCGATTGGAGCGTCACTATTTTCGACTTTTAAAGTTGATTTAAAAGAGATGCAGCATGTTTCGTTGTTGTCTGATGCAGATAGCCCCTATTTGAACGAAACGATCAAATTTAATTCTGAAGTTTCTATTGTACTTGATGAATGCTTCGGTAAGAATTCTGAAATGTTTATTCAACTTGCATTTGGCAGTCGCGAAATGCAATTTGATTTTGAGTCTAGAACTGTTTTTATGCCGTTGGTTCTTATTCAACATGTGAACGCAATTATTATTGCAAAAATTCCTGAACTTATTCCAGAGAAATATGCATCCATTGTCAATGTTTCCTTGGTTTCTGTGAATCAAATGCGCCGCATTGTACTTAATGGCGCAGCGGGTTTTGACTCTAAACAATTCACTAAAGCTTCTTGAAATAAGAAAGGAAATTGATAGTCTATGCAACTTCGAAAACAGACTCAAGGTTTGCTTCTTGCTACAGGCAATGGAGTACGCGTTGCAGTATTAGATAGCGGCGTAAATCCACGATTTCCAACTTTAAATGGAAACGTAGGAAAGGTATTTGATTGCATCGAAGGTGACACTCTTATAGTGAATCCTTTGTCGCCAGAAATAAATACCGACCGCAACGGTCATGGCAGTTTTGTTCAAAGTTGCATTCATGTTGTTGCTCCAGAAGCGACAATAGATCACTTTAGAATATTAGATGCCGATAATAATTGCGACAGCAGTTTGCTTTGTTACGTTTTAGACTTTGTTATTGATCAAGGTTATCAGGTGATCAATTTGAGCTTGGGAACTCGTAACGAAGAACACATTCCGTGGCTGGTAAGCATAATGAAACGTGCCTACGAAAAAAATATATGTGTTGTGGCTGCATGTAGTAATGTTGGTAATTCTCTTTATCCTGCAAGGTTTACCTACTGCATAAGTGTTGACGCCATGATTGCTCAGCATCCTCTGCAGCTAAGGTTTAAACCCTCATCCGTTGTTGAATTTTCGGGCTGGGGTGTGAATGTGCCGGTGCCTGGGCCCACAAATAAGCCTGTTTACTTAACGGGAAGCAGTTACGCCGCAGGCCATGTGTCTGGACTCTGCGCACGCGCTATTGAAATTCAAGATTCTCCTTCGCCCCTCGATACAAAAATTTTATTGCGCGAATACGCGCGTGGATTTGAAGCGAGTTTGGCTTCATAAGCTTTTTGCTGAAAATAAATTCATACATTTAAATTCGTGAATGAAAAAATGCGCAAATTACGCTGTCTTGACGCTGTTTTGAGTGCATATTTATCTGTTCAATGTTCCAGCGGAGAAGTGATTTCAAACAGTTCTGAAACTGGCTATATTAACACGGGAGCTAAGTGCAAAACTTTGCCAAAAAGAGATATCTCAACAATGGGCGCTGTAACCGAACCATTAAAGTCAGATAGTTCGACCATGGATTGGTGCACCGCGTGTATAGCATGTTGGACTGGTCGATGGACTGATGAAGGTGCTTGCACATTGCACAGACGCTGCCTCGGAAATGGCTGCACTTAGTATCAAAAAATAATTGCTTTTTGAATTTACCGCGCTCCAAAAAGCGCCGAGCCGATTCTAACCATTGTGCTGCCTGCAGCAATGGCAGTTTCTAAATCGCCACTCATACCCAACGAAATTTCTGGAGGCGCTGTTGGGTTTGGTGAAAATTGTTGCCAAAGTGCATCGCAACGTTGGCGAAAGGAGTCGTAAAGTGGTTTGAGTTCTTCAGCAGTCTTTCCTGCAGGTCCCATTCCCATAAAACCTGCCCATTGGAGCTCTTTAACGCTTGCCAGATAACGACAAAATTCTGGCGCCTCTTTTGGGGTGGCGCCAAATTTATGCGGGTCCGTGGGGTCTACTTCTAATTGCATCAGAATTTTCAGGGGAGCAAGTATTCCGATTTTTGCTCTTGAGCGCACCAATAATTCAGCAAGAGTAGGCCTGTCTACACTGTGCAATATGTCAATTTCGTCGAGTATTAATTTGCATTTATTGCTCTGTAAATGACCTATAAAATGCCAGCAAATATCGGCTAAGTCAGATAATTCTTCTTTTTTGGAAATAAATTCTTGCACGTAATTTTCGGCAAAATCGCGCAATCCTAATTTATAAAATTTTCTAATATCTGCAGAAGTTTTGTTTTTTGAAACGGCAATCAGTTTAACGTCTGCGGCATTGCGACCGCATGCTTGAGCTGCAATTTCAATGCGTTTTTGAACTGCTTCTAGGAGCAGTTCTGCGCTTTGATTTATTGTTTGTGAGTCCATGTTGGACAAGCTCGGTTTCTCCTCGATTCAAATCTCTCCGCCATTGTAAAGGGGGCTCCGTATTGGTGTCTAGGCCACTTAATTGAATAATGACTGGGCATATTTTTTTAAGTGCTCTAAAACTTGCGCTAAAGGCAGACCCACAACATTAGTGTAACTACCTAGAACGGAATTCACAAAACCAGCGGCGTTTCCTTGAATTCCATAGGCCCCTGCTTTGTCAAATGGTTCTCCCGAATCGATGTATTTCATTAATTCTAATTTGTCTATTTTTCTAAAATGAACTTGAGTTGTAATTGTTTCCGAAATTAAAACCTCACCTGAAATTGATTTACAAAGAGCAATCCCCGTCATAACTTCGTGACTCTTATTAGAGAGTGCCTGAAGCATTTCATATGCATGATCTTTGTTTTGTGGTTTTTCTAATATTTTATTGTCAAAACTTACTACGATTGTGTCTGCCCCAAGTACAATTGAATTGCCAGATTCTGCTACAGCAATTGTTCGAGCTTTGCCGACGGCATTGCGTTGTACATAATCCGAAGGCAATTCGTTTTCTTCAGGAAACTCTGCAAAATCTGATGTTTTAGTTATAAAGGAGAGGCCTGTCGATTGTAATAATTCTTTGCGACGTGGAGAAGCGCTTGCTAAAATGAGTGTGATTAATTCTGACTTCATGCGAATTCCTTCCTAAATTGTTTACTTATCCCAAACTGATTTCACTCTGTCCTTTTTTGCCGGTTGCGACGGAGTGCATCGATTGTACTGCATCTTTTACACAGCAACAGAAGGTCGCTTTCTGAGTACCATAGATTGTGAATGCAGAAATCTTGTGAGAGTGTAGTCGTTTTTTTTCGAAGGGAGTCGCCACGGTGTCAGATAATGAAATGAGCCTCAGCCCTGAGATGCTGATTGAGGTTAAAAACGAGGCTACAGATCTCATTGAACGCCTGGGTGTTTCATGCGCGAATTTGCACTTGGCAATACAGCACGATGTTGAAGTAACACGTTCCGAAGTCGACGAACTGTTTCGCACGTTGCACACTTTAAAAAGTGTTTGTCAAATGGCTGGGCTCACACCGCTCATGCAACTTCTTCACACGGGTGAAGATAAAATTGATCTCGTGCGAAAACGAGAAGCGGTTTTTACGTCCAATGATTTAGATGCATTAAGCGATGTACAGTCTCTTTTGGAGCGGGTATTTGCAGTATTTCCAAAAATTAAGCTTGAAGAATATTCTGATGATGCACTTAAATTAGAAAAATCATTTGGTGTCTGTAAAGAAACGAGTGAAATAATACAGCCCGATGGCGATGCGCAAGAGAAATGGAACAAACTTCAGAGTCGGTCCGAAAACCTTGTTTGTGTTATTTTTGAACCAGAATTGTACTCAGATTTAGCAGATTTTGAAGCCAGTGAAGCCTTTGAAAACCTGCAGCGCGTGGGAGAAATTTATTTTCACTGTCATTCATCCGCTGGGGCATTTGTAGTTTGCGCTTCGGATCTTGAAGCGGAAATGATTGAAGCTTTGCTTGGAAAAAAAGTTTTTTCGCTCAATAAATCTTTAAGCCAATGGGTTGAATTGCCTGCTCCTTGGAATTTAATTCGATTTTCGAATCAAGATAGTAGTAAATCATCTCAAAAATATAATGATATAGAGGCGCAAAAAGCAGAAAATGAGGCAACCTCAGGGCAAGAAGCTTGGAACGCTGCGGTTCAAGGTGCTACAAATGAACACGATTTTGATGCACAATATGCCATGCATGATATGGACACTGCCGGTTTAAATGCTGAACCTGAAAATGAAATGAGCTCGGGCCACGGAGACGAGCATGGCGACGAACACGATGGAGAAGATTTTGACAGCGTAAATATTGGAGCTGCTGCACCTCCAGGCATGATGGATTTGGATCCCGAAATGCTGCAAGATTTTTTATCTAATGCCGACGATCTCTTAGACACTTTGTCTGCAAGCATGCTTGAACTTGAAGATAATCCCAGTAAATCAGAAGCCATTGAAAGTATTTTCAGAGCTGCCCATACAATTAAAGGCACGGCAGGGATGTTTGGGTTTCGCGCCATTGAGCGTGTGACGCACATTTGCGAAAATTTATTCGATCGTATTCGAAAGGGAACTCTGTCTGTATCGCCTTCATTAATGGACGGATTGTTTTTAGCTCTCGATAAAGTACGAGAGATGTTTACGAATCTCAAAAAAGGTGAATCGGCAGAAATTCCAATAAATGATGTGTTATCGTTGTTGGCACAAGGTTCTTCTGGTAAAAAAGTAGAAAAAAAGTCTGCAGGAGTCGCTCCAAAAACAGAAAACACTGCAGGAGTCGCTCCAAAAACAGAAAACACTGCTAAACCTGTTGCTGCCAAAGTTGTAAATGCACCACTTGCCCAAACCACAGTTGCAAAATCAATTGAACCTGAAAAAATAACAAAATCAGTTGTCTCAGAGGAGACATTAGTGAAAAATAATGAACCTCCAAAAGGAAAATCTCAAACTTCGGCCGCTCCCGCAGATGCTGCAGCGGCCGAAGTTAAAGAAAGCCAAGGAACTCTAAAAGTCGATTTAAAACGCCTTGATATTTTGGTGAATTTAGTTGGTGAATTGGTAATCGATCGCACTCGATTTGCAAGGGTTGAAGAAGCTCTGCGTTCGCGCAATGCCAACAGTGAAGTGTGTCACCTTATGACAGAATCTGTGCTGCTCTTTGGACGACATATGAATGAAGTTCAAAGCACAATTATGAAAATCCGCATGGTCCCAGTAGGAAACGCTTTTTTTAAATTCACTCGAGTTGTTCGCGATTTATCTCGTCAAATAGGTAAAGAAATTGACCTTCAAATTGAAGGTGGCGAAACTGAGCTCGATAAAACTTTGGTAGAAGAAATTGGCGACCCTTTAGTTCACCTCATTAGAAACAGTGTTGACCATGGTATTGAGATGCCAGATGTGCGCGAGGCCGCTGGTAAACCCAGACGTGGCACCATTCGCCTTAGAGCGAGTCAAGACGGGAATATGGTGGTCATTACTGTTTCTGACAATGGCAAAGGTTTGCAAATTGATAGAATTCGAGAAAAAGGCTTACAAACCGGTCTTATTAAACCAGGAGATCAGCCCACGGACCGTGAAATTTTTAATTTGATATTTGAAGCCGGATTTTCCACCGCCGATAAAGTAACAAATATTTCTGGCCGTGGGGTAGGAATGGATGTTGTTAAGAAAAATATTGTCAAACTAAAAGGTGTTATTGATTTAGATTCAACCATAGGAGTAGGAACAACAACTGCAATTAAGCTTCCTCTCACTTTGGCTATTATCCCTAGTTTAATGGTTGAAACTTCAAAAGAGTCATATGCAATTCCATTGGTAAATGTGATTGAAAGCATTCGTATTTCACCGTCGGAGATTCAAAAAATTGGAAGCGGTGAGTTTGTCCGCTTGCGAGATGCAGTTTTGCCACTCATTTCTTTGGCAGATATCTTTAATTTACATGCCATGGAAGATAGAATTTGGTACAGGCAGAGCGAAGAAAGATCCATTCTTAAAAACAGTTACATGACTTCGAAACGGCATCGCGAGCGTATTATTTTCGTAGTTGTTGGGGTGGGAGAGAAGCGAGTTGGCGTCATTGTCAATCAACTTTTGGGTCAGCAAGAGATTGTCATCAAACCGTTGGGCCAACTCATGACCAAGCACAAAGGTGTGGCTGGTGGTTGCGTGCTCGGCAATGGTCGGGTGGCACTTGTTCTTGATGTTGGCGAAATTATCGACGATTTTTCTTTGTCAAAAAATGCAAAACAAGCTCATTTGATGCAAGCATCGTAAACAAAAAAAAGCATACACGGAATTTGGAGTTCTTATGTCGAGCGCTAATTTAAACAATTCGGGTTTAGATGAACTCAGAGCCATGCCAGATCAAGGTATTTCGTTTAGAGACGACGAAAACCCTGCTGCCGTTGGAACTCATACTGGATTGCAACACATTGGTTTTAAACTTTACACTGAAGAATTTCTACTCCCGGTTAATCAAGTTCGCGAAATAATTATGCTCCCGAATATCACATACGTTCCGCATTCCGATTTGAGTCTCGAAGGAATTATCGCGCTGCGTGGGGAAATAATGCCTGTATTAAATGTACGCAGGTTACTTGGCTTTCCAAAAGGAGCTGCAAACGCATCGACCCGCGTGATTATTGTACAACTTAAATTGGGTTGCTATGGCATGTTGGTAGACGAAATTACAGATTTTGCTTGGCTCGAAACGCAAGATATTGAAAATATCGCTCAGAATTTTTTCAGTGCAGAATACCGGGTTCTTTCTGGCGTCGCAAAGCAAGGAGAACGAGTGCGAGGAATTATGGATATTGCAAAATTAGCCACCCATATTTCTTCTCACCAGGATCAGGTGGGAGGTGCCGCTTGAATCGAATTTTAATGACAATCTGTGTAGCAATTTTTTTAATAACGTGTGCACGTGAAAATCCGCCATTGGTTAAAACTAAGGTGTTTGCCTTGTCCCCGGAAGATTACACTGGTACAAAATCGCGTGTTCAAGGAAGAGTCGCTGCTTCTGGCCCTGGAGCAGCATATTTTTTATTAGAAGATGAATCAGGAAGTGTTGTTGTGACTACCGAATCTATTGCCCAAAAAATGCATTGTCCTGTGGGTTCAAATGCTACTTTGCAGGGCATTTTACGACAAATTCCTGATGGTCTCATTGGAAATGGCCCTAGGCTCTATTTTTCTATGGAGAATATTGTAGACTGCTCGCCATGAAAAAAAGTAGCTTTATATTTTTATGTTATTTGCTTTTGGGCTGTCCACGCTCGCACAATCTTGCGCGCGGTTCTCGTTTTTTACTCGATGGTCCGCCGGGTAAAGAAGCTGTAGTTTATCGCGTTATTAATGGGTCTGATAAAAGCATTCAATATGCACCGGAAAGAAAAGTGATTGCGGGCGAAGAAATTGACCTGAGCGCCGGCAGTTACTTTATTTCCAATGCCTGCACGGGATATCGCTTTGAGCATGACGGTGTGAATCCTACCCGCGTGCCACTGTCTCGCTTTTCATTGGTTCTGGCAGATGCAGACCTTAAGCAAGAAAATATGGTTTTTAGTCAGTGTACCGACCCCGTAGATGGAGTGCGTCAAGAGTGGACGAATCAAACTGAAATCGACTTGTTACCTGGCGACACTAGTTTACTTGTGAGTGGCAGACAAGTGAATTTGAAAGTTCCAGCCAATGAATCTCAGCAATTTAAACTCGATTTAGCAGCAATTAAAGTAACAGCTCCCGAAAGCGAATCGCCGCCACGGTACTTTGCTTCTCCTGAAGAAAACGCCTCTCGCCTAGAAGGGCAGGTAATGTCCGTTCATGCTGGCAGCACTCTGTGGTTACTTCCAGGAAATTACGATTTAGAAGTCAATGGCACACGCCGTAAAGTAAGTGTTGAAAAAAGTAAATTATTAACTCTAGCTCTGGGTATCTTGCGCATTGAAACCCCGCCAGGTTTTCCTATGGACGAGCGACTCCGCATGGGAGGCCAGCCTGTATTTGCATACATTCGAGGTGGAGTTCTTTTTAATTTAAATACAGATTATTTAGTTTTTCCTGGTGAATATCAAGTGAGTATTGAAGGTTCTGAATTGCAAGAAAATTTTGAAGTCGCCGAAAATGAGCGAACAGTTGTCAAAACATTAGGATCTGTTATTAATGTTCCTCCCTGCGCTGACAAGCAGAAAACTTGCAAATCAATTCCTAAAATTACAATTCACAAAGACCAACACCCTTATCCGCTTATGTCTGTTTCGGCAGGTCAGCCTTTTTTAGTTTTGCAAGGAAAATATGAATATGGAGTGGAAGGAACTCGTGGTCTTTTACGCACGCTCGATTCTTCTCCCGAGAGTGTTTCTCGTGAGGCACTAGGGCGCATTCGGATTAAGTGGGAAGTCAAACAGGCATTGAGCCGCACTCGCACCGACCTTGTTCGTCTCGAAACACATTCAGGTACGCAAAATACCGGTCGCACTCTCGATTTACTTTTTACCCGGCCCGAAGAAGTTTTTGCACCACCAGGACACTATCAGCTCACCTATTTTGTGGGAGATCCTCAACAAGAACGCCTTAAAAGTAAAATAGATTTTATATTAGCTCCCGGGCAAACCAAAGAATTAGAAGTTCCGGTTTATATGGAGCGTATTGCAGCAGGCAAAATTGAAGAATCGGCAAAGAATAAAAGCCAAATCGAGACTTCAAAATCAGAAGACAATTTAAAGAATAAAAAACTACCTACGACTTTAGTTCCCCTGCGCCGTGAATAAAATATTTTGAACCCATTTGCAGGCTTCTTGGTTCAATAAGTCGCACTGTTGTTGGCTTTGAATTGAACTCTCTATTTTGGAATTTATATTTAACATGTGCTGCACAAAGGCGCTTCCAATAATTGCTCCGTCGGCACCAAAATCGAGGCATTGTTTTACGTCTGAACCATTGCTCACTCCAAAACCCAACCAAATTGGCGCTTGTGTTTTGGTTTTGATTCGAGCAATAGCTTTTGCAGTAGAATCCTGAGTCGATTGATTTGCACCAGTAGTTCCTTGAATGCGGGTCATATAAACCATAGAAATGTCTTCGGGAGGAGCGCAAAATTCGTCAGATAAAACTAAGTTTTGTGAGACAAACCACACTCTCTTTTTATTCAGTTTTTCGGATGAATTTTTTTGCGCATAAAGTTGAGCCGACGAATAATTGTAGGCCAAATCGGTAAATAGTAGGCCGTCTACTTGGGGCAATTGAACGAGTCTGTCGTATTCGTAAAATAGCTGAAAGCTCGACATTAAACTTATTTTTACTTTTGGATATATTTTTTGAATGTGAATTATCGATTCACAGAGTTCTGACCACAGAATTTCGCCATTTTTTAATGCGCGCAAATGGCTCTGCTGAATCACAGGACCGTCTAAAAGAGGGTCGGTAAAAGGAAGTCCTATTTCGAGCAATTCTGCTCCACCTTGTGCAGCACCCAATAAAATAGCAACGCTTTGCTGTAAACCCAAATCGCCTAAAGTAAAATAAATTCCAACACTCATTGCGCAGCACTTTCTTTATATTTAAGAAGAGTTTCTAGGTCTTTATCGCCTCTTCCACTCACGCAAATTACAATTTTTTGCCCAGGCTTGTCTGCAAGAATTTTTTTGCCGCCAGCAAGTGCATGGGCCGATTCTAGCGCACACAAAATTCCTTCGTTGCAAGCCAGCTCTTCAAGTGCCAGAACACACTCTTTGTCGTTAATAGAGAGTGAGCTGAGCCGTCCATCAAGTTTCAAACCTGCGAGCCATGGCCCAACGCCAGGGTAGTCGAGTCCTGCACTTATGCTATGTGTTTCTGCGATATTGCGCTCTTTAGTCATTAAAAGAAGCGATTCCATTCCATGCAAAAGACCCATTTTTCCGTGGGTTAAACTTGCTGCCCCTGCTGCCTCGCATGCCACTAGTTCAACATTCGGAAGATGCACAAATCCTGAAAACATTCCTGCAGCGTTGCTGCCGCCGCCTACGCATGCCACTACTGTTTGTGGCATTGATCCCGTAAGAGTCATTATTTGTTCGCAACATTCTTCACCAATAATTTTTTGAAAATAGCGGACCATTGAGGGGTAGGGATGGGGGCCAACAATTGAACCTAAACAGTAGGCCGCTTCGTTGCACCGCCCTACCCATTCACGCATTGCTGCGTTCACGGCTTCTTTTAATGTTGCCGCTCCGTCGGGAACAGGTATTAATGTTGCGCCAAAAAGATTCATTCTGAGGGCATTAAGGCGCTGACGCTCAACGTCGCGAGCACCCTGAAAAATACGCGCCTTGAGGCCTAATTGCGCTGCGGCCATGGCCGTTGCTACGCCATGTTGCCCTGCTCCGGTTTCGGCAATGATTTCAGAAAAACCCATAGATTGGGCAATAATGCATTGTCCTAATGCATTGTTTAATTTGTGCGCTCCGCCGTGCAAAAGGTCTTCTCTTTTTAAAAAAACTTCTCCACCCCAAATGCGACTTAAATTTTTGGCGTATGTTAACGGCGTGGGTCGCCCTGCAAAAGAGTGCAATGAGTGTTTGTATTGAGCCTGCAACTGAGCATCATTTAAATAATTTTTAAATCCATTTTCCAAACGTAACAATGCCGGTGCAAGTAGGGGTGGAATAAATTTTCCGCCACGTTCTAATATATCTGCTTGAGTCATGGCGTCTCCATGCGAAAAGAATCGAGTTGTTTGCGCAGCAAAAAGATTTTTTGCGCATCAAATCCTCTTTCCCGTTGTGGTTCAGAATTTTCAATTCCAGTGGCTACATCTATTCCTGCGACTGTCCAGCCTTTTTGTATGGCCTCATGTAATTTTGTTTCCAAAATTCCAGGGTGAATTCCACCAGCAATTAAAAATGGTTTATTTACTTCTTCAGCGCTTGGTAGTGGATACTCAATTGCTTCGCCGGCACCGGGTCTTTTATTGTCAAGAATGCGCGCAAGTGAATTGGAATAAAAAGTTTTCGAACATTGTAAAATACTATTTGAATTCGAAATTAAAGGCACGTCGTATGGCTGTTCTAAAATTGGAATTCCAGAAAGAATTGAAATGTATTGGTCTGGAGTTTGCAGTGAGGTCACCGCCACTATGCGGTGCGCTTCTCTCTTTATAAGCGGAAGTGCCTGCATTAATGAATCGAGATCCATAAATCGTTTCGACCAAGGTATTAAATTAACGCCGACCCAATCGGCGCCATTGGCAAATGCTGTTGCAATGTCTTCGGCAGACCTGGCGCCGCAAGCTTTAAAACTCAAAATTCTTTTTGTTGCTGCGGAAATAAACGAGTCAATTTCAAATTCAGAATTGAGTTTCATCAATGAAGAACCAACTATAACACCTAGTGCACAGTGTAATAATGTTCGAATTTCGCTAGCACTTTTAAAACCACTGGCCATAATTGAATTTTGCGTTGCTTGATTTCGGAACGATTTTCCTTCTTCCAACGAGAATAAATTCCTGGAATTAAACACTCCAATGTATTTACTGAGTAACTCAGTATTTAAATCATGTCTAACTTTAAATTTTTCGCCGTGAGGATCCATCCACGAACTTTCAACAAATGGCATTAAGCCCACATTGTGGCATTCTAAAATTTGTTCTCGAAGAGTTTTTGCATCAACCATATCGGCCAATAATAAACAACCATTTGCGCCACTGGCAGCAATAGCTTTGAGGGGTTCAGTGTTTTTCAAAAAATCTTTTGCTAAAATGGGCTGAGAAGTGAGCTCTCTCACTTCTTGGAGCAAAGAGAGTGATCCTCCAAAGTGTTCATGCGTCACAACACTGATGGCATTTGCGCCTCCGTAAGCCCTAACGCGGTCTTTTAGGAGCAGCGATTGATGAAAAGATTTGAGCGGGGTTTTATTTTTAATTTCTGCAAAAAACCATCCGGAACTCAATGAAGGGCCACTTTTTTTTGCGGTTTGGTCGGTTTTTTTTAATAATTCGGTAAATAATTCTGGTCCGCTCTTATTTGAATTTGTTTTGGTTTGAATGTTTGCTATTTTTTCTGAGCATGGGAATTGAGTCGGTGATTTGGAATGCGTTGCCTGAATATTTTTCAATTGATTGATGCGATTGATTGCGCTTTGTGAACGCGCTGAAAAACTCGTCAATATTAAATGATACCGTTGTAAAAAAGGAGCTGTTATTAGCGAAGTATCTTGAGAATTTAATTTTGAGGGATCTGTAATGAGCTGTGCCGTGAGGCCCATGAGTGATAAATTGTACGAAACCAATTGCTTTGCAGCCACTGCCTCGTGTGTTTTTTTATCTTGTAGTAAGGCTTCTGCTGCAGCTACGCCGTCGGAGAATAATTCCAATCTTGTGGCAGGTGATTTTTGAATTTGAGGCAACAATATTTTATGAATGCGAAATCGACTCTGAGATTGATTTTTATCTGGAGTGACAAAGTAACAACTGGATTCTCCATAGGGCGAAGCTTCGTCTAAAAAACCTTCTTCATCTTCAGATACTACCACGCAGCCTGACTCTTTTAATTCTAATAGTGTTTCGGCAATGAGTTTTGCTACGTCCTTATTCCATGCGCCAACAATGCGGTGTGTGGGTTTGGCGGGGTTCAGAAGTGGACCTAAAAGATTAAACACGGACGGTTTTCCGAACGATTTTCTCGCTGCAGCATAGCGTGCAAAGGGTGAATATGTGAGGCCTGCTCCAAGGTAACACAAATGAAAGGCGCGCAAACATTCAGCAGCATTTTCAAACAAATGTGGTAAATCGAGACCCAATTTTTCGAGTAAATCGAGGGAACCAACTTTGCCACTTGCGGAACGGCCTCCGTGTTTTGAGACGGCGAATCCTAAATCGGGGGCACACAACGCAACAAGTGTTGAGGTATTGAGACGGCTGCCATTGGTACCACCGGTGCCACAGACATCAAAAAATGGAATAATGAGTTGTTCTGCCACTTGACTCAGTCGCGTAGGAAATTTTGCTATTTTTCGCAATTCGCGGACTGTCTGACTCAATTCTTTGGCATTCAATTCAGTTATTTTTGTCTCTAAAAATGCTACATTCGGTTCCTTGTGCAAAATATGTTTAACGAGTTCTTCCGAATTCATTTAAAAGTCTCCACCCAATTTTTTGCAATTTGAATTCCAGGCGCTCCGGTTAAAAAACTTTCTGGATGAAATTGAAGCCCCACAAAGGAAGGCCAATGAGTTGGTCCTTCAAAAGCTAATGGAATATTGTTTGCATCTTGCGCGGTGATTTTAAGTGTCTCTGGAACCTGCGACGCATAGAGAGAATGGTAACGTGCGGCCAAAAATTTGTCTGGAATTCCTTGGAGAGAAAGGCTATCTGTTGTTTTAATAACTTTCCGAATTTTTCCGTGCAAAGGTACTTTCATACGACTCAATGTGCCTCCTAATGCTTCAACCATCGCTTGAAAACCGAGACAGACTCCAAATACAGGCAATTTACCCGCGCATTCTTTGACTATCTCTAAAAGGTTACCAGCATCAGAAGGGCTCGATGGGCCAGGCGACAAAATGATTCCAGCGTAGAGTGAATAATTAATATTTGTAACGTTATTACGCACCACGTCGATTTTGCAATCTAGACTTGCAAAAAGTGCAGCCAAATTAAAACTAAAGCTATCTTCGTTGTCGATGAGTAAAAGTTTTTTTGGAGCATTTGATTCTGATTTTTGGAATGGCTGACCGTAAAAATTGCGCGTGTCTGCTATTGTTTGAGCGGATACAAATTCGGGAGCGGGCCCGACTTTAAAGCACAAATTTTCAAACCCAAGTTCAGTGAGCAAGCTGCGTGCTTTGGCCCCACATTCCCAATATTCAAAATCTTCGTTCGATTCGTGCAGAATTGTTGCTCCTGCTTGAACGGTAAATTCTTCGTCTTTAATCACAGCTGTACGAATGAGAATAGTAGCTCGTGTGTCTCCATTGGGAAAAACATGAAGCAAATTTCCACCGTAAAATTCACGTTCGTTGGTTTCTAAAGAATTTATAATTTCCATAGCCTTTTTTTTAGGAGCGCCAACTAAAGTTCCTGCATTTAAACAAGAAAAAACTGCATCTAAGGGGTTGTATTCGGGTTTTAGAGTTCCCGAAACCGTTGCTTGAGTGTGCGCGACAGTTTCTAGAACCAATGCTTCTCGGTAATGACTCACAGTCACGTTTTCGCACACGCGGTGCAAATCGTGGCGGGCTAAATCAATGAGCATGTCTAGCTCGCTCTTCTCTTTTTCCGATTTTAATAATTCTTCAAATTCAACAATTTCTTGTTCCGAAAGTGTGCGCGATTCCTTTCCTTGTCGCCGCATGCTTCCGCTGATTGGGCGGGTTGTTACCTTACGACCTTCAATATTCACCAGTAGTTCTGGACTTGCGCCAACAATGGTGTGGAGCGGAAAATCAAGTACAAACCGGTACGGTGCAAAGCGGTGTTCCATGGTTTCTGCTAAAAAATTACGAATCTGTTTTTTATCTGCATTGAATTTAAATTGACGCGACAACACGATTTCAAAAATGTCGCCTTTTTCAAAATGCTCACGCGCTTTCTGAAATTGTTCCGAAAAATGGTCACTAGTATCGCTTTTTAGAGTGATAAATGGCTTTGGAAGCTTAGTTGGTTTAGGGTTATCAGAGATTTTAGGATTATCAGAAATTTCGGACATTTCAATATTTACTGAATTAGATAGGCTGATTTTATGCAATGGAATCAGAGGTTTTAAATTCAGTTCACAAATTAAAAATTCAAAAAAGGCGCCTTCTGGCATAGTAAGATCGTCGAATAAAAATGCCGATTCGTAAGAAAGGATACCTAGCAAATGTAAACCGTTTTTTTGTGCAATTTGTGCCAATTCTCGCACACATTGCAGGGGTCCTTTGCGGGTTAAACGCATGAATTCATTGGTTACAAGCTCGCGGTCTGGCAGTTTATTTGAAACTGCGCTCATGAGTTTTTGCCCAAGGTCTGTTTCAGCATTCCAATCCAAATGAAGCTTTTGTGCAGTGCCGCGCACGTGCACGGTGGAGAGTTCAAAATATTCGTTTTCATAAGAAACGTAACAATTCATGTCAATTCCTTCAGTCACTGAACGCATCTGAAAAAGTGAGAGTACTTTTGTACTAGTATAATATTACAAATCGAATTGTTGTCAATTTTAGAGCGAAAGTTGAACAAGCAATCGCGTGGGCAAGCTAGCCGTATTCAAACTCAGGGGGCCGGCTAATCCTACAGACATGGTGCTTGGCTTGTCGCGCCACGGCACTTGCCAAGAGGTGGATGTGTCACTTTGAAACGTGTTGTCGAGAGTGGCGTTTGCAAAATTGTACGCATCTTTTCCAAGGCTAAAATTTCTTTCGCCAGCTTTTAATTCAGTCAAATAAACATCGGCAGAAGCCATTGCCTCTGCATGAAGTTTAACGGTCAGCCGTCCTGAATTATCGTTTACTAATGTCTGGCATTTTGAGCTTAAGTCGCCTTGGTAACGCACTAATGTACCGGCTGAATTAGTTTCTTTCGAGAGTTCTTTAAACTCTATATCGCAACTTTTGTCTTTGACTTCATTTCCGCACGAAGCCGCGAAAAGAGAAGCGAGTAAAATAAATCTACTTAATATCGGTGCAGTGTTATTTTGAAATTTTACGAGTCTTGACATTTTAATCTCTCCGGTTGGTTTCATTAAACATTACCGGTGAAAGGTATCAGACTCAACGTGCAAACATGAAAATTATGTGGAATTCAATTATGGAGTGATTTTTACCACGCGGAGCCAATCCGCAGCTAAGTTAACAAACCTACCTCCGCCGAGTGGAATTGAAGTTAATGTTCCTTCAAATCCAGTGACATTTTTATAGTCCCAAATTGTGGCTTTGAGGTCTGTTGCATTTACTTTAATTATAATTTCCCACGGAGCGCTGTTTAAAAATACCGGGAGTAATGCATCGCGCATATCGCCAATTGCTTTTACCGTAACTCCCGTTGGTAGCGGAATTTCTGCAAATGGCTTTAATTCTGTTTTTGTAGATTCCTGATTTAACAGGGAATAAAATTGGACCGATCGACCCGTTGCAGATTCGTCAGCAACGGCAACTAATTTGTTATCGAGAAGTGATCTAATAATACTTGTTTGATTGAGCGGCTGAGCTAATGTCCATGTTTTTTCAGGCACTAAATTGTAGTTTTCTGCAAACGAATTCAAGGCAAAAGAATTTGAGAGATGCGAATAAAGCAACGACTTTCCAGAGTTCGAAAATCCGTCAATCACACATTGAATTTTGAGTGCACCTAAAGATTTTGTGTCTACAAATGGCCCAGTGGGAGTGGCCCAGCGCGAAACAGTGGCATTGTCGCCGGCTAAATTGATGTGAAAAAAGCGATCGTCAGACACGCCAGATTGACAGCTTAAAGCTGGAGAATTTACGATTTGAGCTGAGTCTAATTCTGCAGGGTCTTTAAAATAAATCTGTGTGGGGGCTGTGGCTGTAGGCGATTCTAGAGTCGTAAAGTAACTCTGAATATAATTTCCCCAGGCACCGGATTTCATTTGGTCTTTGGAATTCATAAGACCATCTTTAAAATAATTATAGTATTCAGTAAAACTTGAATTTGAACCATTTTGAATTTTTAATTTTGCAACAACGTTACCTAAGCTGACTGCAAATGTACCTGGTTCTGTTTGGCTTTCGGGGCTCACAGTTGCATTTTTTGAGGCTGAGTAAATATAAGATTTTTGGTTAAAATTAGTACTCCAAGGGCTAATCAAAATGCCTCCGTCGTTCAGCGAGAAGGTTACAAAACCTTCGCTTGTTTCAATGCTGGCTGTGCAAATTGGTAATATAAAATTATTCCATTTTTTGGTCACTTCCCAAGGCCCAACTCTAAAATCGTGTAACGAAACCGTTCCGTTGTCGCATGAAAGCAATTGATTTTCGTCGATGCGCGTCCATTTTACCAATGGTCCAGGCGCAGAGGGCGGATTTGCACCACTCAATAAGGCAGGATTTTTAGGATCCGTGATGTCGTAAGCAATTTTCTTTCCGTCATTGATAAAATGCACGGTGTTACCTTGAACAGTGAATAAAAAAGTGAGAGGCACTGCTTTGTATGGAATGAGGCTCAATTTTTGAGGAGATTTATCACTCAAAGAATAGACTGTAATTCCTTTGTAGCTGCTTGCAAAAAGAAGATTTCCCCGTAGTTCCATATTTAGTGGAACATCAACTTGAGAAATTCCCTTAAAAATTGGCAAAAAAGGATCGGAGACATTATACCTGTGCAATAGTCCATCATTGCGCGATAAATAGAGTGTTGAATTGTGCACGACCCATGGGGCACCAACGGCCAGTTTACTGTCTGTCAGTTTAATTTTTGGAGCATGCAAGTTTCTGACATCAAAAATATGCATTCCATTCCAACTTGTAAAATAAAGTGCATCTTCAATAAAAAAGAGCCGGCCATAAATGTCAAATGGTTGCTTGGTCGCAAGCGAAACGTCTTTAATGCGACTGATAAGTTTTGGGGAGTTTCCTGTTAAATCAATAATTGCCAGTTCGTTTTTTGCAACCACATATAATATTTTATCTTTTATTGTTGTTGCTATGGGTTCATTGATAAAGAATTGCTCAAAAACCGTTTCGGTTTTTTGCCCAGGAATATTTGGATTAGGTTTGTCTGCTGAAACAGGGTTTGTGTCCTTGCTTCCGGGGGGTGGGTTTTCATTTCTTGCAGTAGAATTGTCAGATGTCGGCTTTCCGTCTTTTTCAGTTCCTGCGCCGTCTTGAGGTGTTTTTTTGGTGTCATCCTCAGGCGGAACCATGTTTTTTGGCATGTTTTCAGGGTGCACCATGGGTTTCGATTTTTTATCTGTAGAGCAAGCCATGTTTGCCAAGACAAGAGAAGCAAGAGCGTAACTTCGTATCGATTTCATATAAAGCCTCCGTTTTGGGGCCTATCGACACGAACTTTTATTACATTAACCCAACCTGCCTACTGTTTTTTTGACGGTGCTGCGACTTCGCTTGAAAATTCAATCTGTTCTTTGTTTAAAGTCACAAAAATAGTTTGACCCTCCGCAAATTTTTCTTCTAGTAAAGCCAAACTCAGGGGAACTTCGAGATGTTCCTGAATTGCTCTCTTTAAAGGGCGCGCGCCAAATTGCGGATCCCATCCGGCTTTTGCAAGATATTCTAGTACTACAGGGCTTACATTTAATTTTAAATGCATTGCAGCTAGCCGATTTTGCAGATTTTTAAGTTGAATTTTAACAATATTAGAAATATTATTTTGCGATAGTGCATTAAATATAACAGTTTCATCGATTCTGTTCACAAGCTCTGGTCGCAAGTGTTTGAGCAACTCCTGCATAAGTAAAGCTTTTAATTTTTCAGGTTGTAAACCATTTTCTGATTGAGCAAGTATTTCATGGGCTCCAATATTACTGGTCATAATTATTACGGAGTGTTGAAAACTCACGGTTCGGCCATGGCTGTCGGTGAGGCGGCCGTCGTCTAGCATTTGAAGTAATATATTAAGTACTTTAGGGTGTGCTTTTTCGATTTCATCAAATAATATAACTGAATAAGGTTTGCGCCGCACCGTTTCTGTGAGCTGACCTCCGTCTTCGAACCCGACGTAACCAGGCGGCGAACCAATGAGTTTTGCTACGGAATGCTCTTCCATATATTCCGACATATCAATGCGAACAATAGACTTTTCAGAATCGAATAAAAATTTAGCAAGGGCCTTGGCAGTTTCTGTTTTACCAACTCCAGTGGGGCCTAAAAACAAAAAACTTCCTGTGGGTCTATTTGGGTCTTTCAAGCCAGAACGTGAAAGTCGAATGGCATTGGCCACTGCCTTTAAGGCGTGATCTTGACCAACTACATTAAGGCGCAGTTCATCTTCTATTTTTAAAAGTCGTTCTTTCTCTGCTGAAAAAAGTCGGTTTACGGGAATTCCTGTCCAGTGACTCACCACAGCAGCAATGTCTTCTTCCGTGACTTCTTCTCTTAAAACCACTGAATTTGCATTGGCAATTCCAGATGATTTCGGTGTTTCCTTAAGAGTGAGCTGATTGAGTTTTAATTCTAATCGGGGTATTTCGCCAAATTTTAATTCACTGGCTCTGGCGTAGTCGAGGCGTCGTTCAAAATCGAGCATTTTATGCCTTGCAGCATCAATTTCTACTTTGAGGCGTTGCACTTCCGCAACGTCACCTTTGGTGGCCATCCATTGAGAACGTAAAGTAACAACGATAGCTTCAAGTTCTCTAATTTGACTTTGCACTCCCACTGCTCTTGCAACTGTTTGTGGGTCTGTTTCTTTAGTGAGAGCTGCCAATTCAATTTTGAGCTGGGTTATTTTTCTTTGATTGGAGTCAATAATTTCAGGTACGCTATCGAGTTGAATTTTAAGGCGACTCGCCGATTCATCGATTAAGTCAATTGCTTTATCTGGCAAAAATCTATCTTGTATATACCTGTCTGAAAGCGTTGCTGCAGCTATAAGTGCATTGTCTTTAATACGAACGCCATGGTGAATTTCGTATTTTTCTTTGAGTCCGCGTAAAATAGTAACAGTGTCTTCTACAGATGGTGGATTCACTAAAACAGGCTGAAAACGGCGTTCCAGCGCCGGATCTTTTTCAATAATACGATATTCATCGAGTGTTGTTGCGCCCACACAGCGCAGTTCGCCGCGAGCTAAAGCAGGTTTTAGCATATTTCCTGCATCCATGGCGCCGTCAGAACCACCAGCTTTTACAATTGTGTGAATTTCATCAATAAACAGCACAATGTTTCCGGCAGAATCTTGCACTGCCTTTAAAACGGCCTTGAGCCGTTCTTCAAATTCACCCCTAAATTTTGCTCCTGCAATGAGCGAACCCACATCGAGCGAAAGTATTTTTCTGTTTTTGAGACCTTCAGGCACATCACCATTGACTATTCTTTGTGCTAAACCTTCGGCAATTGCTGTTTTACCAACGCCAGGTTCGCCAATTAAAATGGGATTGTTTTTTGTCCGTCGCGAAAGAATTTGAATCACTCGCCTCACTTCTTGATCTCTGCCAATCACAGGGTCGAGCTTATTGTCTTGAGCAAGTTGAGTGAGGTCTCGGGCATATTTTTCGAGAACACCTAATTTATTTTCAGGATTTGCATCTGTGACACGATTGGGTCCCCGTGCTTCCAGCACAGCTTTTTTAAGAATTTCTGCATCTAAATTGAATTTCTGAAATGCTTTGGC
>JAYTOT010000155.1:0-1350 GCA_043747645.1 Pseudomonadota bacterium
TACTGTTCGCGCGAACATGGAAGAAAAAAACCACCAAGGTATTGCAAACAGGATGACAATCAAGCTGGCGATAGACACGCGAAGGGTGGAGCTTTTTACCGACTCGGCAATCGTTATTGGCATGACACTCTCGTCTAGGGCATATGGGGTCAGGTCTTTTATTATCATATTTCTCAAAAGTTTAAGAATAACATAAACTTCAAATGTGATAATAAAAGACCTGACCCCGGCTTCTGTTGTGACCCCGGCTTCTGTTGGCGTTGTTGGATGCGTATTGAGTAGACAGTGGCGGCTGTTAAGTTTGAGCGCGCGAAGGTACAAGCTGATCCTCGCTACGTCTTAACCATAAGACCAGCCAGAAAATACATACGCCAATAAATAACAGTGTTGAGGCAATCAAAAAAGTGAATTCGATTTTGAATTGTGAGCCTGTAAATTTCACAAAACCACCGTGAACCCCTTGGCTCCCAGAAGCAAGAACTGTCAGAAAATTGCTACCTGCATGCAACCCGATTGGAAGCCCTAAATTATTATGCACAGCAAGCGAAATAGTAAATACGAGGCTAAAAAGTAATGTGGACGCAAGGGCTAAATCTGGCCTACCATCAAGATGCAGTAGGGTAAAGACTATAGCTACAACAAATACCGTTACGCTCACCGGTAAAACTTGTGCAAGTAAACTAAAAAGCACGCCGCGAAACAGAACCTCTTCAAACATGGCAATTCCAACAGCCGCCACTAGCGATACAAAAAAAGCTTCTGGCGTGACGAAAAATCTCGCCGTTCCGCCTGCTAGGAGTAGAAGTAAAAATGCAACGATAACGGTGCTTGCGCTAGCGAAAAAACCCCTCAAGAAAAAGCACACACTTTTTCTGTCGATATCTATTGTGGGCTGCGCATTGGGCGCAAAGGTGCCAAAAAATACCTTATATGCAATCAGCGTGGACAGTCCCCAAATGAAGTCTCCACATGCTAGTGTGTCGAGTCCTTTTCCGGGGTAAAGGAACTGTGCTGCTGACGACGCTAATATGCGAAAAATTAGCGTCATCCCCAAGAATATTAATGACAGAAAAAACTGTTTTTTCATACTTACGATTCAGTCGGACAATAAGCTGGATGATTAAAAATTGAAAATGAGCAAGCTGCGCTTGAAATTCAAGATACGTGCTAAAAATTATTTAATTTTTTTCTTAAAGAAACGCATGGGGTCAAAAGAAACGCATGGGGTCAGGTCTTTCATTATCACATTCTCACTAACCTGCCTCATACTTCTTCACTAACCTACTTACCGTCGTATAGTGCACATCAAAGTGGTTTGCCACCGCAGCCATCGTGTGGTGACCCGAAAGA
>JAYTOT010000156.1:0-18727 GCA_043747645.1 Pseudomonadota bacterium
TTTAAAATCAGTTATAATATTGCATTGGCGTATCGTCGCGTGGGCGACAATCAAAAATGCATTCAGTATCTCGATCGCACCGACAAAGAATGTCCAGTAAGCCCATTCGATAAATCAGCAAAAGTTCGCTTACAAATTGCTGAGGAGATGAGCAGGAAATGATTCCAGCTGAACATGGTATATTATATGTCACCGATAAAATTCAATCAGCCAATGCTGCCAGACAGTTGTTGGAAAAAGTAGGGCACACGCGATTTTTTGCGGCGTGTACTTTACGTGAAATGAATGAATGTATAATACGCGATTTGCCACATATTTTAATTCTGGAAGCCAATCTTCCAGAATGTGGCGCCATAGAAATAATTAAGAAAATACGTGCAGATGTGTTTTTGGCACGTATGGTTATTATGCTTATTCGCAAACCAACAAAAGAAGAAATTCTGGAGTGTGTGAATTTGCGAGTGAGTGCTTTTCTGCCTGCGCCAGTTGATCCTGTTGCATTTGTCGAAAAAATAAAAGCGCTCATGGCGGCCCTCAAAGGCAAATCGCCTTATGCAATTTCCTTGCCAGAATTGCAGGGTGGAATTAACGCATTTATGTACATACCGGCAGTGGTTTGGGGTCGCACAAAAGATCACCTTGTGGCACAAGCCCCCCTGTTTTCTGAAAGTGGATCACGATTTTCATTAAAACTATCGGATTCAAAATTGCCTCCTGCAAACGTCACTTACACAGGAATTATAGAACCACAATTCGGTAAAGATCCCAAATACAACTTATTTGCGCTCGATTCTATTGTTGGGAAAGGGCGAGGTTGGGTTCATGCTCTTGGAATTATAAATGCCGAAAAGCAGCCTAAAAAAAGGGTACTTATCCAAGAAAACTCACGAGAAAAAGCAAAACAGGTCATAGATTTATTAAGTGTACATCAAATAGAAGTTGTGCACGCCGATACTATTCAGCGCATGACTCAGCTTTATTCTGCAGACTCTGATGGGTTTCAATGTGTGCTCATAACCGAAACTCCAACCGGCTCTACTGGCATTGCTTGGAGTCAATTTTTATCTGAAATTCCGCAAAGTAAAAGACCAACTCAAATCATTATTACCACTGCAGCTAGCCCGGCCGTAAAGCCAGACACAATTTGGCTGCGCAAGCCGTTTGGAATCGATGGTTTATTATCGTGCCTCGAAACGGCTTTTTGTCAGCATGCAGCAGATGAAATATCCGATGGCGTGAACACGGGTAAAAAAGTGAATTGCGACTATGTGGTACCAGGGCAAATCCGGGTGTTTGACGAAGAGGGAATTGTCTTGGGCATGCCAATTCATCCTGTGTTGGGGACTCAAGTTAATTTGCATCATTCTTTTATAGCAAACGAAGGACTTGGCACGCTTTTTAAAGTTGTAAAGGCAGTGCCAGATTCTCACAATAAAAATTTATGGTATGTAAAATTAATTTCATTAGAAGGTGACGGTCGGGGCAAACGTTGGCGACTCATCCGAGATAAATTTACTGCTACAAAAGTAGCTCCAGCAGCTACAAAAGTAGCTCAAGCCACGAAAAAATAGCAAAATTAAAGGTTCGTTTGAGCTGGAAATACCTTATTGTAAGATCTCGCCAGAGTTAAATAATTTAGAATGAATAAAAAAATAGAATTTTTATTTCCATTCAAGTTTCTTAAAATCGTGATGAAGCTCTTCTCTGAATTGTTTCAAATGTTTTTCTTTTGGGGAAACAACAAATCTTTCTTGGCATTTTTCAAGCATTGGAATGTCTGCGGGATGATCACTGTACCCTTTTTTCCAAATGAAAGATTTATTCAAAAAGCCCATAATTCGAATTAATTTTTCTTTGTTGTAGCAATTGTTTCCTTTTAAAATAACACCTCCCGCAAAAAAACCTAGTTTTGAACCAATGATTGTTTTAACTCCCTTGTCTTGTGAATTTAACAATGCGCGAAGCCATATTTGACCAGAAGCACTCACAAAACAAATTTTGAGGCCGTCCTGCCGTAGTTTTTCTAGTTCTTGAGTCGCATTTGAGAACCACAAGTCTTTAAAAAACGGTTCTAGACAAGTCGATAAATATTTTACAGAATTTCGTTTAGATCTCCCAACTGTCAGCGACCACAAAACACAGCTTTTAGCGTATTTTTTATCGATTTTAAACATATGAGTGAGCAGAAAGATGGGCGAAAAAATTACAATGAATAAAGTGCGAATAGGGTTGCTGTTAAGTCCAGTTTTGAGTAGAAGTAAAAAAGAATCATTGCGTATGACTGTTCCATCGACATCAAAAAAAGCATATTCTTCTGCCAAATCTAAATTCATAGGTGCACCTAAATTAATTTGTCATCTTTGAACAATCTTGGCATTTGCTTGTTTTTAGTGCCAGTTCTATTTTGATGAAATGATACAATGCTTTTGACTCGTATGTTATAGTATTTTCCACACTCTTCTTGGTAATACGAAACCAGTGAGCCCATTCCACCAGAGGCATTTACCATGAGTCAGAAATTTGCGCAGTTCGCCGTGGCAAATGCCACCGCCGATGCGCTGACTTATCTCGTGCCTGCAGAATATAATCTCACTTTAGGGAGTCTGTGTCTGTTGCCAATGCGTGGCCGGCTATGCGTTGGTGTTTTTTTGGATTGGGTACCTGAGCCTACATTTAAGTGTGTTCAAATAAAAGGATTGTTACCTTATTCTAAGCCATTTCCGCAGCCTTTGATGCGTCTGATTCAGTGGGTTTCTCAGTATTATTTAACGCCTTTGGGCCCTTGTTTGAGTGTGGCAG
Organism: Pseudomonadota bacterium; assembly: GCA_043747645.1. Lineage (GTDB taxonomy): Bacteria > Bdellovibrionota_B > Oligoflexia > Silvanigrellales > Silvanigrellaceae > JAYTOT01. The sequence continues at coordinate 2,800 of JAYTOT010000156.1, forward strand.
CTCCTAAGTTTGTTTGGAATTCAGCAGCCATTGAACAGCGCCAAAAGCGATTTGAAAAATATATTGGTGTGGACAATTCAAATTCTCCAAATTTGCCAAGCAAAATTTTGGCGGAAAAAAAATCTGAAAAAACTCCACAAAAAAATGCAAAAGAATTAAAAGTAACAACATTACGTCCCGAGCAGCAAAAGGCCTGTGAATTAATTTTAATGAGCCCCTCTAATAGTGTTACCTTACTGCAGGGTGTTACGGGGAGCGGAAAAACAGAAGTTTATTTAAATATAGCAGAAAAAACAATTCAAAGTGGCCGTTCAGTGTTGGTTTTAGTGCCAGAAATCGCCCTCACTCCACAAATGTCCGGTCGATTTCGCAAACATTTTGGGTCAGCTTTGGCAGTCATGCATTCTGGCCTGACTTCTACTGAATATGAACGAGAATGGTTTCGAATTTTATTAGGACAAGCACAGGTAGTACTGGGAGTTCGAACAGCTATTTACGCACCGCTGCAAAATATTGGGCTTATTATTGTCGATGAAGAACACGATTCAAGTTACAAAAACGACGAACGGCCAAGCACTCATTCGCGCGATGTTGCTGTAAAACGTGGTCAACTCGAAAACGCACGGTGCGTTTTAGGCAGTGCAACACCATCGCTTGAAAGTTATGCAAATGTTCATGCAAATCGCTATCAACATGTCCAATTATTAGCGCGCCATTCTGGTCATTGGCCTGAGTTTTCTATTGTAAACGCAAAAGAGTCTTTGCAGGTTTCACAAACTCAACTCACAAAAGCACGGCGGCTTTCTAGCGTTACTTTTCAAGAAAATGTGCTCACCCCCGAAGTCATTAAAGCCATTCAAGCTTCGCACGATGGCGGCGGGCAAAGCATGATTATTTTAAATCGCAGGGGCTATGCCCATTTTGGAATGTGTCGCAATTGCGGTGAAGCCCTAAAATGCCCTCATTGTGCTGTAACAACCACTTTGCACAAATTTGGACGCCAAGAAATTTGTCACTATTGCGGATTCACTCGCGCACGCCCCGATGCGTGCCCGGAATGCGGCCAAGAAAGCATTGAAGCACGTGGCGCAGGCACTCAAAATATAGAAGCAGAAGTGCAAAGGTGTTTTCCGCAACTCCGTGTGGCGCGCCTCGATCGCGATGTCCTTACCAGCAACACTCGCCTCACAGAAGTCATTGAATCCTTTCGTTCTGGACAGACAGATTGTTTGGTTGGAACGCAGATATTGGCAAAGGGACACGATTTTCCTCGTGTTACTTTAGTTGTTGTATTGCATGTCGAAGACGGTCTTCAATTGCCCGATTTTCGCAGCAGCGAACGCACTTTTGCGCTATTAAGCCAGGCTGCGGGGAGGGCAGGGCGTGGCAGCACTGCGGGCAAAGTCATTTTACAATCGCTGCTTCCAGAGCACCCAGTGATTCAATTCGCTTTACAAAACGACGTCGACGGATTTTTAAGTCGTGAATTATCCTTGCGCACCTTAGGTTGGCATCCTCCACTTTCTCGTTTAATCTTATTTGAATTTTCCGATATTTCCGAATCAAAAGCGCTGCATTTGGGCGAAAATCTGCGTGCCAGACTTGTGGAATTTTGGAAACAATCTGGTTTTTTGCCTGAAGATGTGCGTATTTGTGGGCCATATCCTGCGGCACTCGAAAAATTGCGCAACGAATACCGGTTTCAAATGACAATCGCTGCTGCACGGAATCTCATGCCTGGGCGGCTCGTTCCGAAAGAAATTTTGGCACACAAAGATTTTGTCAATAAAATAAAAATAGACGTAGATCCTCATTCTTTTATGTAACTTACTTAATCTTTTTAATTGCGGTCGATTTCTAGAAGTCAATTTTTTGCAGCTCTATTTTCAGACGCTTAAAAAAAACTGAATATTCAAAGTTCAAAATCCGATACACGCATTGGTCACATTTAAATTGAATGCATTGGGAGGATTCATGCCTGGACAACCTTTATCCGAAGCAGAAAAATGCCAAAGATTGTCAGAAACACAGTTATGTCTTGGGCTCACTCCCGACGATCTTGTTACTTTAGCGAGCCGCTTGCGTGAGGTGACTATACCGTCCGGCAAAAATTTTATTGAACACGATAGCTGCACAAATCAGGTTTTTGTCATTTTAGAAGGGCAAGTTGAAGTGACCTTACCTTTGGTCGGAAACAAAGGCCAAACTGTACTTGCTAAGCTTGGGCAGGGCGAAACTGTAGGTGAATTTGCGCTCATTAGGGAAGCGCGCAGGGCAGCCTCCAGTCGAGCGCTCACAGAGCTCAAAGTATTAGTCACAGAATCTGACGATCTCATGAAACTATTCGAAGAGCATCCTCGCATTGGTTACCTTGTGTTCCGAAATTTATCTCGTATTATTGTCGATCGCCTTGTCGACACAAACATGGCCGTGCGCAATGTCATGAGCCAGATGTCTTTATGAATTTTGATTTTAAAACGCATCAGTTTTATTCTGAAATTGAATCAAATTTAGCGTTATTACCGGCAAAAATAATTGCAAATTGGCTAAAGCCTGAGAATCCAAACGTTATAGCTACTGTTTTGTCGTTTATGAAAGCGGAGCAGTCTAGTGAAATCTTAAAATTACTCCCCATCAATATACAACAAAACACAATCGTATCTATTGCCCATATGGGCGAAGTAGATAAAAAAACTATTGCACTTCTGAAACAAGAAATAGAAATTCTAAAATCTCAATATTTAAAGTCGACTCGTAAGAATTTGGGAGGATTGCAAAAAGCAACCGAACTTTTGCAAATGCTACCTGCGGAATCGCGAGAGGCAATTATTGCCAGAATAGGCGACCAAAATTCTCAACTTGAAGCCGAAATGCGTTTTAAAATGCTTTCCATGGAAAAAATATCTCAACTGTTAAGACCAGACTTGGCAAAAGTCTGTGCTGCTTGCTCAAACGATGATTTGAGTTTGATTTTGAATCATGAAAACCCTCAAATAGTGGACTGTGTCTTGCTATGTCTCTCAAAAAACAGGCGGCAAGAAGTTTTAGAAGGTATGGAAATGCGGCGCGAAAACCGAAAAAACAAGCTCGAAGAAGCCCGCACTCGCATGGTAAATTTGGTTTTAAATTTGCGATCCGAAGCAAAAATAATTTTTCCGTGGGAAGACGATCTTATTTAACATCCTCTGTGCCATCAGACTTTTTACTACAAGTTATTTTAGATTCGTCGTTCTTGGCAAATGGGCGCCCCAATTTTTCGCAGAATAATTTATTGAGTGAAATATTCATGCGACACGAATTGGAAGCCGAAACGGTTTCGTTTATAGCGTCCGGAATTTTTACCACACATTCCACAGGTGCAAATTCAAGTGTGCACATTTCGTCGACACTTTTGCAGATTGCAACAGCATCGGCATCGTTTTTTTGGGGAGATTCTTTTTTTGAGGTGCATGCCGCAAATAATGTAACTAAAATTCCAATTAAACTTGTCGCTGCAAATATTTGAACGCCACTCGAATTGAATTTCTGAACGAATAGACTCATAAAAAATCGTCCTCTGAAATACGGTGAAGCTTAATTAAATTTGTTGGCCGCATGCTAGTTACAGGAATTCCACCAGTAATTACAATTAAATCACCAACTGAAACAAGGCCTTTTGAAGCTAAAATGCGACCAACTTCAGATATTGCTTTGTCTGTGTCCAAAAAAAGTGGATTTTGCAAACCAATCACACCGCGCACCAAGCTTAATTTACGAACCACATCGGGGCGAGGGCTAATGGCAATTATGGGTGTGTGCGGACGGTGGCGCGCGACACTTTTTGCAATATTTCCGGTAAGAGTCAAACATACTATTGCAGTTGCGTTGCATTTTTTAGCTAAATCGGCAGCTGCTCTCGCAAACATTTCAGGTGTATTTTTATCATTTTCAAGTGGTACAGGAATTTGTGCTAGCATTCCGGAGTGGTCAACTCTGCTCAAAATATCGCGCATTGTTCTCACAACGAGGTCAGGATGTTTGCCCGAAGCCGTTTCGCCCGAAAGCATAGTCGCATCAGCCAGGTCAAACACAGCGTTTGCAACGTCTGCAATTTCTGCTTTGGTTGGCCTGGGATTATCAATCATGGAGTCGAGCATTTGAGTGGCAACAATCACTGGTTTTCCAGCATTTCGCGCCGCAGTTACTATTCTTTTTTGATAAGCTGCCACTTGAGCAAAGCCACATTCTACGCCTAAATCCCCGCGGGCCACCATAAGTGCATCAGAGGCTTCACAAATGGCTTCAATTGTTTGAACTGCGCTTAGCATTTCAATTTTTGAAATAATTGGTATGTCTGTCCCAAGGGCACGTAGCATTTGTTTGAGTTTTAATACGTCTTGGGCGTCTTGCACAAACGAAAGTGCGACATAGTCTACATTTTGCGAAACGCCAAACAATAAATCTCGTGTGTCTTTTTCGGTTGTGGCAGGAATTGAAAGTTTGTTGTCCGGAAAATTAACCCCTTTTCTCGACTTTAATATTCCTCCGTAAATCACTTCACACACAACGTCGCGGCCACGCATTTCGATCACTTTCATTGCCAATAGGCCATCGTCCATCAAAATTCGAGAGCCTACGCATGTGTCATTCGATAATTCTCGGTAATCGATGGGAATAGAATCGCTTGTTTGTTCCGCTCCATAAGTCAAAATTCTTTGCTCGCCTGCCACAAGGGTCATGGCTCCGCCTTTTAATTTTCCTGTTCTAATTTTCGGACCTTGGAGGTCTTGCAAAATAGCGATGTGAGTGTCTTTTTCTCTAGAAAGTTCTCTTATAAGTGCAATGTTTTTTGCATGGACTTCATGTTCGCCGTGCGAAAAATTTAATCTTGCAACAGTCATTCCAGCATCAATCAATGCAGAAAGTGTTTCTTTGCTGCTCGACGAAGGGCCTAAAGTACAAACAATTTTAGTACGAGGCCAAAATCTAAGTAATTCCACATTTTTACCAGATTTTTCTTTATTCAAAAGAGAACTCCTTATGCATTTTTCCAAGAAAAAAGTCTTTTTGTTGATTCAAAATACTTAATCCTCTTCACTTTGGGTGGCATGATTTTCCGCTACATTCGAATTTCGTGCTTGAATCACGCGCTCAATTTGTGCTTCTGTCGAGCATAGGCGTTTTTTAAGCGCCTCCAGCAAATGGTACGCTTTTTCGAGACGTGTTGACAGTTCATCCACTCCCACAGTGTCACGTTCCAGCTGGGACAGAAGTGCATTTAAGTCTCCGAGCATTGCTGAATATGAAGTATTTTCGTCCTGATTCACAATTTTTTCCTCAATTAAAACTTTGGTGTTGTTGTATTTTTAAGTAAATGGAATTTTTTACCAATAGTGTTTTTTATTTTTCACCCTGCTCAAGAGACTTTATTTTGATGTCCACAAGTTTCACTGCTATAGTGACCTCGTTGTTGGTCAAAGGGTCTTGTAATTCAATTAAAAAATTGAATACTTCTTGGTCTGAATTCTGTTTGAGTTGCAATATTTTGTGGGCGTCTAAAATTTCTCCCGTGGTCAATTTTAAGAGAGCAAAACCCCGCTGCAGAGGCTTATGAATGGCGGCTTTAAGCATGTTTAAACTCTGAAAAGTAGCGTCGAGTTTGGTTTTTTCTGAATGCATTCTTCTGTGAATCAGTGTCACCATTGAATTTTCAAGCTGAATTAATTTATTTTGTTCGTTTTGAATTCTTTTTTGAACTTTGGAGCCAATATTTTCTGCTCTCGAAAAATATTTATCTAGGGTATTATTCACAAATTCGTTTAAATAGCGTGCCGCTCCAGTGGGCGTTTTTTCCGCTAAAAAAGCAACCTCATCAGCAATTGAAATATCTTCTGTGTGTCCAATTGCAGTAATCACAGGAATTGTTGAATAACAAATTGATTTGGCAATTTCCAAATCATCAAACCATCGCAAATCCAGTCGAGAGCCTCCACCTCTGGTTACAATAATACAGTCAAAAATCCCATCTGTTCCAGTCAAAATACGTTTAAAAGTAGAACATATATTTTGAGAAGTGGCTTGGCCCTGCATATTAACGTCGTACAAAACTACCGAAAAAGAAAATCTTGAAAGTTTCAATTCTGAAACAAAATCTGTCGCTGCACGCGAATTTGCGGCGGTAAAAAGTGCAATACGGAGAGGCAATTCTGGCATTTGTTTGTTTCGATTTAAATCGTACAAACCGCGCTTTCGCAATTCTTTTACAATTGCCTGGCGCGTGAGAGTCAAATCACCAAGTGTGTAGTTAATATCAATGTCGTCAACAATAACATTAATTCGCGCTTGCTCTTTTCTAAATTCGCAATGTACTTTTATTTTTATTTTTAGACCTTCTTCTAAAGGTAAAGTAGAGTTTTTTTGTTCCAAAAATTTTCTTTTTCCAGCCCACAAAATACAACTCATGGCAAAGGCAGATTGCATTTTTCCGTAATTTTGGCTTTGATCTGCAGACTCCACTAAATCGAAATAAACGTGCCCGTTTGAACTTTTTAAACTGGAAATTTCGCCAACGATCCAAAAATCAAACGATAAATGCTTTACTATAACGTCGTTCACAAACGAAACAAATTCAGTCACTCCCCAAATTTTTTCCAGTTCTGTTGATTGAGCAACGGTCAAATTATTTTGGTTTCTATCTTCTTTAATAGTTGGAATATTCATTTCAGGGCTTGAAATAACTGAGGGAGCTCCAGCGCGCGGAACGAAACCAAGTTGAAGCACGGCTTCCATGTTTTCTACTGTATGGCTTATAAGCCATACTTTTTCAGGAGTTTTCCAGCGTCCACCTGCTTTTTTTATCTGATCTTTCACAGGAAAAGTGTCGCCTTCTAAGGCAATAAACGATCCGAAAATGTAGCATACTCGCATGTTTCATTTTGCCTTAGTCTAGAATCAAAATACAAAAAATAATTAAAAATATTAATGCACAGAATTATTTATTTCAGAACTTAACATTATTGGAAAATTCAAATCAAAGTTTTGATAAGGGTGAGCATCTTTCCATAAAAATACTTTAATTCCGCTTAAAGACTCATACAACGGGGGAGAATTTGAGGTCAAAGTTGTGGTCACATCTAAGGGACTGACAGTCATAAAGCCTTGTTCGTCTTTGTTTAAGTCTGCATTTATTCCGTATGCTCCTAGGCCCACACTCGTGGGACTCAAACGTTCACCCGATGAGAAAAATCGGAAAGCCAATTGGCTATCGTTATTTGAGTCTGATTTATTTTGCAAAATTCCCTTCAGGTGACATTGAATATGCCATAAACCCATATTTTCGCCTTGAAGTTCTGCAGAAACAAGGATTTGGGTTCCTAATTCTTTTTGTGAAAGTAATCTCTTAATCGTCTTTGTTTCTTTTCGATTGCTTTCGCATTTTAAAACTTCCAGACTCGTCTTAAAATCAAAAGAGAACGAACGCGCATCCGATTTTCGGTCGGAAAATAAAAAATGCACAGTGTGAGAAGTTTGAGACTGCCTTAATTTTTCAATTATATTTTTGGCGCCAGAGAGCTTCGAAATTGGCATATCGTAAAATTCTGGAATTTTAGAATTGGCCGTTGGAATAAAAATTGAGCCTCCAGGAAGAATAAAATTCTCACCGTCATCGGTCACCTGAGAGACCAAATGGGCACCTTTGAGGCTAAAGGAAATTTTGTTTTTATCTTCTTTCCACACAAAAGTCTGAGGAAGGGCATTGTTTTTTTTCTGATTAGGAATCAATAAAGGCAATAATGCAGTGAGATCACCCTGGGAACCTATCCATTTATTATTTGCATTTTCTGAATCATTTTCAAATGTATTTGAAGCAGCCAATAATTCGCCATTTTTAAGATTTTCAGATTTACCCTCAGAAATGATTTGATTCAGGATTATCACTTTAGAATTAGGTTCAATGTTCTGAAGCGATTCTGACAACAGATCGTCAATTTGTAACGATTTTTCTTCTTCTAGTAAATTAGAATTGAATTGCGACAATCCGGTGCGAATCATAACTCCATTTGCAATGCTTTCAAAAGTCGACATATTTTTATATCTATTTATAGATTTCCAAGTGGGACGAATGTTTTCAGCAGGAAAATTTATGTTAATATGAACAAATGAATTATTTTTAATTACATTTATTTGATTCAAAATTTGAGAAGAAATTTCTCTTATATTGCGTACTCTTGAAAAACTGGCGAGAGTATCAAAGCTTGAAAGACCCAATAACCGTTGGATTTCGGAGTTTATTTCGCACTTGGTGTGTTGGCAATATTGATGCCCAATATTGATGCGATGCAGCGAAAATCCAGTTGAAAAAAACGAATTTTCTAATGTAGTTGGCAGGTGTTCTGTTAAAATATTTTTAAGTATCGAATCACCATTAATTCCCGATTCAATGGGAGGAACGTTTGTAAACAGTGCAATTGTATTTGCTAGTGCATCTGTTGTGAGTGGATAAAAGGAGTCTCTGTTAATAACGTGATCTTTACCAAATTTATGAGATAAAAATGCTTGAGTTTTACTAAGGGAATTTGGAAGTATAGAATCGATAGTAATTAAATAGACTGAACCTGATTCATTTTGTGCATCAGAGGCCTCTTGTTTTTGTTTATTCTGCCGCGTTTCAGCGCCGTGAAATACAAGTATTCCCGCAGCATCGGGGCTCCAGTGAAATTGCAAAGACGCCGCAGTCTGTAGTTGTGGAAGTTCAATTTTTTCAATGCTACCTTTTGGCGAAATAGGAAATGATGCCTCCTGCCCTTGAGGAAGTGTAACCTTTAGTAGGGCGGGTGAATCTAGGCGATCTGCAGTGGCACCTTTCATGCTGAAATAAAAGGTATGAGACATGGGCAATGCTGGATCATAGTTCCAAATAAGTGTCTCGCCTGGTAGAATTGTTCCAACGGGTCGACTCAATGATGCATTGGCCACCGTTTGAGAACTTACGTTGAATTGATACAGCCCTAACATACCAGGAATAGGCATTAACAACTGAGAATCATTATGTGAACGTTGCAAAATTTCCTTGATTAAATTCCAACGAGATTGTTCATTTGACAAACTTTCTATGTGCCAAGCTCCCATTCTGTTACCTGAATGAGTCACGCTGAAATCGAGCCTGGCATGTAAATTATTGATTTCTGTAAATTCCCACTCTGGAATGTATGCAGAAGATGAATCAATAAATTCTAAAAGGCCCCACTGAATAGCAAGATTTTTCAGCTGAATTTTAAATGGCCCCGAAGCAATTGTCCAAGATGGAAACTGGGGCCGAAACGACAAATTTATAGCCAATGTGCAGGTTAGACAAATCGAAAGGATAAAAAATCCGGCAGATTTGAAAGCTATTTTGTTGCCATTTTGCCGAGTTGTTTTGTAAAAATTCAATTCTTGACTCCTGGAATTTCTTTGAATGTTCCCTTTTTAGGGTCTATTTTATTTTTGTCATTTGCGCGGGTCGCGATACTAAATGGAAATAGAGTTGAATCTGAAGCGAAAATACCCGACATTTCTTTCTGATTTCTCTCCATACATTCCACACGAGAGTTTGTTATTGTGCGGTAGGGGAGAGGTCCTGGAATGTCGTAATGAACTATGTTTTCCAAATTTCCATGGTTAATTCTCAGAGTTTGTAGCATTCCAGGAGGAGATAATTCATTTTTATAGGGGCAAAGAATAGATCTTGGTGCAAAATTTAACGCGGTCCGCGCTACTTTCTCATCAAGCACGAGATAATCATCTTCATCATATTTTCGAATTGCCACAGATTGTATTAGAGGTCTAGAAAATCCTCGATCTTCAGCAGTAGGATTAATTTTATCTGTGGCGTTAAATCGAAGTGATTCAAAATAGAGAAGTTGATTCCGATCGATATTTCTTCCCGTCCAAAGTGGTGAAAGTTGGGCCTGCCCGACAATGACACCAAGCTCATTCATTTCTACAAGATTTGCAGATGGGTACTTACTAAAAAGTGCTAATACGCCAGGAATACCATTGCTACCTGAGAGTCCAATAACGAAGAAATCAGCATTGGTCTCTAAATTTAACAATCGAATAAAATTGTCGTACGTTGCAAAATACTGCACTAAATTATCTACTTGTCCGTTCTCAAATTCGGAAGGTGTTTGAGGCATCCAAGGCCCACTGCGGTATCTGTTTTCGTTGCCATCAATCTTTTGCCAGCTTGGGTTTCCAAATTTATTGGAAAGTGTTTTGTTTGCATTTTTTGCATCCCTAACTTCAGGTGGAGTCAAAAACATAAAATGAGTCAAAGATGTTGTTTTGTTAAGAATTGTAGCTGCATCATTTAAATTATATTGAAGAATTTCAGTGTTGTTAACGAGTAAATTAGAACACTGGATTTCAGGATAGAACCGAAAAAGCAAAAAATTTGGAGTTAGAGCAATTGCAAATAAGTTTTTTTCTAATCCGGCTATAAATGCCGACTTTTGAATAGAAATATTGCAGTTATTTATGACATTGTTTGCATCGGTTAAAAAGCTAGAAACGGGATGCAGTGCACCAATTACTCGACTCTGAAAGGTTACGTTTGAAGCATTTTTTATATTTTCTTGGTATTCAAGAATATTTCTTTTAAGTTCCTTGAGTTCGTAGAGAGGAGCAAAGTCAGAATGAATTCCAGATTGAAAAGGAAGCATTCCCGTAATTACCGAGGCGACTTGCGCCGTTTCAGAGTCGCTGGTGGGGAGTAGGGGCAGTCTCACTTTAAGTTTCTCTTTTAAAGTACTTAAAGAGGGATTTTCTAGAATGCGATCGAGATGAGTAGGTGAAAAATTCGGCAGAAATAAGACAAATCGCTGTCTGTGAACAGCATTTACATTATTTGTCTGGGCAATTGTTCTTGCGTTTTTGGTTTGCTCTAGGTCTATTAAAATTGCAGAGGCAATTGCGGCTATAAGAAAAATAATTCGAATGCTTTTTGCCACCCGAGATTGGGCATTTATAATCAATTTAAAAATTAAAAACATTGCAACCGAAGCAATGTGAATTGCCCGAATGCTTTCGTATATGGAGGTTGAAATAATTTGAAAAACAGGCAAATTAATGTCGTGTGATTTAAGTTGAATAATATATGAAAGACCATAAAAAAGTAACACATTGAGAATTGAAAAAATTCGAACAGACATTAGTCTATTATTTTGAAAGAGCAGTTTTGCAAAAATATGAAAACTAACTAAAGGGATAAAGAAAGACCAAAAGCTCAGAAGAAAAATACGTCCATGAATTTCATATTTGAAATTTTTTAGCACGCCAATAATTTCTTCTTGAATAAGCGGCGCTAATTCCTTGGCAAATCTTGAAAGATTATTGTGATTTAAGAGCGAATTTGAAGCGAGGGCTGCATGAGTCAATTCATAAGAACTCATGGATGCAAATATTATAGAAAATACCGCACAGGCAATTAAAAAAGGAAAATCTACAAAACTTAAAGAAGGCGCGAATGCTTGGATGCTATAATTTTTTTTTTTCATTGGCTTCAATAGAGATGACTAAATTGTGACTCAAGCGCGAACAACTGAGCGTCGTTATACGCCCATTGCAATGTTTCGTCCAGCTTTGCACGAAAGGCGAGATTCAAGCCATTATTTTTAATACCATCAAAAAGGTCAAGCCATTTTTTGTCGCCTAAAATTAACAGAAGGGGCGAATCTGTATAGTTGTATTCGTAGCCGGGAGCTTTCCATTGGAATTTTTCACCTCCCTGATCTATGCATTCCGCTAAATAGTTCATTCCTAAATCGAATGTATTAATTTTTTGAGCATCTAATATTTGGAAATGTAATCCTTTGCAAATTTGACCTTGATGCTTGTTAAATGTAGGTCTAAAATCGTGGGGTCTGTAGGTACAGCCTGAAAATCCTCGATCTGGCCCTTGTTTTTGAAGAGATTTAGAGCAAGAATTTAGCGACAGAGCAAGTAAATTCGAATTCAGAAACGGTGCGCCAACCAACTGAAAAGGCAGTGTGCTTCCCCTACCTTCACTAATATTTGTGCCTTCTAAGGTAACAAATGAAGGAAAGAAGAGTGCTGAATTCCAGGATGGAATATTAGGGGAAGGCAGAGTCCATGGTGTTTTTGAGAGCTCTTCTATATGAGTAGAGCGTGTCAAACCCTCTACTTCAATTACTTTATAATCCAAATTAAGTTTGTCAGCTTTTATGAAATAATTTCCCAATTCCCCGAGAGTCAATCCATGCCTCATGGGAATTTCGTACCAACCTACAAAACTCTTCCATTTTAAATCTATTCTGTTTCCTTCTACACCAAGCCATTTTTGTGTGTTTTTATCGAATTTTGACAGCCCTAAGGGGTTGGGTCTGTCTAATACAACTATTTTTTTTCCTGCTTTAGCAGCAGCTTGAAGGCATCCAGCAAGGGTCAACATGTATGTATAAACTCTGCAACCAATATCAAGAAAATCTATAATAAAAGTATCTACTAAATCTACTTGTTCTGGAGTAGGTATTCTGGTTTCTGAATACAAACTAAATAACGGAATTGAATTTCTTTCCGATGTCTGCAAAATTCCATCGGGAGTTTCTATCATATTGTCTTGTTCGGTTTGCCCATAGCCGTGCTGCGGACCAAACACTGCCACCATTTTAGATGTCTTTGAATGCGACAAAATGCCGGCAATAATTTCCGCTGCCGGCGCAAATTCACTCGATGTTACTGCCTGATTTGTAACAAGGCCAACGCGCCCCAGATTCTCTAAGAGTGTTGGGTTTGCAACAACTCTGTCTAAACCCGATTTCATGTTCCACCAGGTGTGCGCATTTCTAGGGCCTTTATCATTGTGTTCAAGCACTCTGTTACGTTGCCACCGTGGCAACTTTTAATCGCGTCATGGGGGTCGGTGGTATTATCTGCGTGTGCTTCGCATTTTCCAGTGGTGTCTTCTTGTATTTCTATATTAAATACTTTTCCCGAATTGATAACTAAAAATTGATGAAGTTTATAAATTTTGGTCCGTGCCTCTGATGTTGCAGATACCCAGTCGCGATTCTCAAACCGATGTGCGGTTTTAACGAGCATAAATGCGCTCCCTTAATTTCAATGAACGGTGGTTCTACATCAGAAAGTTTATACCGAGCAGGTGTATTGTGGCAATGCACTTATTGCAGGGTTAAGTGTTTCAAAGGGGCACCGATTCCTATTTTGTAAACGTCCAACGCATGACATTCTCCCACATGGTGTGGATTTAAGGATGTCGGTTAGGGTGCTGGAAATAAAGCCACGTACTAGAGGTTGGCTAGAATGAAATAATAAAGGTCAGGACGACCTTATTTCTAAATCATGCAATATATATTTGCATTTTTTAGAGCATTTCAAGGAGGAAATGCCACATGGGTTTACGCATTCAGACGAACGTGCAATCTCTCATTGCGCAACGTAACTTAGGAACCGCAACTGAAACCAACGGTCAATCGATGGAGAAGTTGAGTTCTGGATTCCGCATTAATAAAGCTTCAGACGATGCTGCGGGCTTGGCGATCAGTGAAAAATTAAAGGCCGATGTTCGTGGTCTTAACATGGCTAAACGAAACGCCAACGATGGTGTTTCGTTAGTGCAAACTGCAGAAGGTGGCCTTAACGAAATCGGAAATATACTTTCGAGGCTTCGCGAGCTTTCTGTTCAAGCATCGAGTGATACCGTCGGTAATAACGAACGCGGATTTCTAAACAAGGAATACGGTGCACTTAAAGATGAAGTTGATAGAATTACCAATACGACTGAATTTAATGGCACACGTTTATTAGTTGGTCAGCAAGATGATTTAGCAGAATCACTCAAGAATAAAGCCAATAAATATCCGCTTGAAATTCAAGTAGGTAAAGACTATTCGTCTGATGTAGATTCTCTAGGCGTTCGGAATCCCACAGATGTTATTCGCATCGATTTACAAGGCTACCGCACATTTACTGAAGGTGAATCTGGACTCAATTTAGGTGCTTCGGATAACGAAAACGGCACACGCGTCGATTCTAAAGAAAAAGCTCAAATGTCTATTTCTGTGATAGACAAAGCCATCAATAAAGTTTCAGATTTCCGCTCTTACTTGGGTTCGATTCAAAGTCGTTTGGGTTCAACAATCAACAACTTGTCTATCCAGTCTGAAAACTTTTCTGCCGCTAATAGCCGTATTCGAGATACGGATTTTGCCGAAGAAACAGCTAAAATGACTCAGTCCACCATTATTAAAAATGCAGGTATCAGCGTTCTCTCTCAAGCAAACCAGTCTCCTCAGGCTGCATTGCGCCTCTTGGGCGGCGGCTGATTAATATTGAGAGTTTTCAATATTCTTTTGTCTAAAAGAATATTTTTAAGCCCCACTTTGTGGGGCTTTTGTTTGTTTAAATTGACGTTTATTTTAACGACATCGATTTTCTTCTGACATTCTGCTAAATAGTATTCTTTTATAAAATTGAATACGAAACATAGTGTAAAAGGATTGTCCATGAGTTTAGAACGCAAAATTAAATTCGAAGATATTGTTGGTAATACATGCAGGGAACTAGCAGCTTCTGGTTCTGAAATACGTAAAGTATTTGTCATGGGTCAGGAATATTTACGCGCCCATCCTGAGGCCGACATCATTGATTTGTCATTGGGTAATCCAGATCTCGAGCCCCCAGCTGAAATTCACGAAGGCTTACTCAAGATCCTCCAAAATCCCGTTTCTGGAATGCACCGGTATATGGATAACGCTGGTTATGTCGATGTTCGCGAATTTGTTGCGCAAGAGCTGAGTGCTGAGCAAAAAGTAAAAGTGACTTCAGAGTCCGTCTATTTAACATGTGGTGCTGCGGGTGCCTTGCAGATATTAATGCGCACTCTTATTGAACCACAAGACGAAGTTATAATTTTAATTCCGTATTTTAGTGAATATGTTCCCTATTCGCGTAATTTAGGAGCAAATGTTGTGTTTGTTCCCTGTGACGAATTTCACCAACCGCGCCTCGATGCACTTCAAAAATGTCTGAATTCAAAATCAAGGCTGCTTATTTTGAACAGTCCAAACAATCCCTCTGGAGTTGTTTATTCAAATGAATTACTCCATAAAATATCTGCAATCGTATCTGAACACAATAACAATACATCCAATAAAATGTTACATGTTGTTTCTGATGAGCCCTATGCGCGATTGCTTTTTGATGGATGCCAAACGCCGTCCTTTCTGAATGTTTTTGAAACTGGATGGCTCGTGCGATCGCACTCCAAAGACTTAGGTCTTGCTGGTGAGCGCATTGGGTTTTTAGCTTGGGGCCCCCAACTTGCACAGCCGGAAGTTTTGGCGTCTTTGCGCAGTGCTGCCCGATCTTTAGGCTTTGTGAACGCCCCAGCGCTCATGCAACGGCTACTGCCGTCAGTATATAAATGCAGGGTAAACGTAGCGGAGTATCAAAACAGAGTCGAAAAATTCCTAGAAATTTTGCGAAAAGGTGGAATTTCATGTGTCAAACCAGGAGGTTCGTTTTTTGTGTTTCCAAAATCTCCCCTTGCAGACGACCGAGCTTTTTGCAACAGGCTCGTTGAAAAAGGGGTATTGTGCGTTCCTGGAGCAAGTTTTGGTCAGGCAGGTTTTTTTCGATGCTCACTTTCGCAGCCCTTGCCTCGATTGTTAGAGGCCGCCAAGCGCATCATAAGCGCTGTTTAAGCGGCTTTTGAAGGTGTTTTTGTCGCCGCCAGTTTTTTGGGCAAAAGTTTATTGCAGGAAGATTTGACACGGCACGCAGACTTGGTTAATCACCCGTTCATCGGAAGACAAACAAGTCAAACGATAAAGATTTTTGAAAATCAAAGAGAGAAAAAGCAGAGTGCGGGTTTTACCGAACAAAGGTCTGCTTAGTGATGGGGTTAAACCTGTTCTAAGCAATCTTG
>JAYTOT010000157.1:0-2129 GCA_043747645.1 Pseudomonadota bacterium
CTTTTTCAGCCTGAAAAATAAAAGTTCTATTAGTATTTGATTGCCATAATTGCATGTAGTCGCAATCTTTTTCAACCGAAAATATATTTGATTCATTAATCCATGATTTAAATTGAGAAAAGTATCCAGCTGGTGGATTAGTGTCCCCGATTCTAAATAGCTTAGATGGCAGGTAGCCAAGATATGTTGAAAGCGAATGCGCCAGGGATATTTTGATTCTTTGTTTGATCGATTTTATAGAATGAATTGGAACTGTAAAACCCCAAATTGCTGGCGCTATTAATACCAATGTTTTTACTGAGATTTTTGACTTAAGAATTGCTGATAGGCCTGTCAGGCTTCCGACTGAGTGTCCAATATAATGTAGAGGTAAATCTTTTTTTAAAATAACATTCTTAATTATTTTTAGGTAATCTTCTACATAGACGTCAAAGTTTACATTCTTAGTTGCTTTTTGAGTATGGTATCCTGTTAACGAAATGACAATAACATCATATCCATTTGATGTTAAATAATCGACAAATGAAAGGCCTTTGGGCTTGAGATAGTACTCTGGTTTGTTAAACATGGCGTGCCCGAGAAGAATCATTCCCTTAGGTTTTGCAATGTTTGCGGAAAAGATTTCATGATGAGGACTAGACAATGTACGCTCGTTAAATCTAGAGATTTGTGAATTCCAAGTGTGGTGTTACGTGATGGCTTGGGTTGAAGCAAGAGGGATTTGGGGGATTTTTCTTGAAGGTTAGAACTGTCTGTTTGTTTTGAGCAGTGAATATTTGCGACGCGTATATTCATTTTAGTGTGGATTTACGAATGCGTTAACACCTCGAGAAGAGCAAAACCGTCAGGCCAGCCTGCAAGTCCAGAATCTGAATTGATGTGGCCACGAGGGCCAATATTGACAAGGTCACTCCCCCACTGAGAGGCGAACTGCTCGCTGCGCTCAAGAGTGGCCCAGTCGTCATTGGATGAGACAACCAGAATGCTACGAAAAGGAATCTTTTGAATAGGCATGGGCCGAAAGTTTTCCAACACGCGTGGGCATTCGGAGCGATCTAGATCGGCCGCTGCCACCAAAAGGGCGCCTACAATGCGGCTCAGGTGGATGGGGCTGATCATCTGGCACGCCAGGCATCCCAAACTGTGTGCAGCAATCACAACTGGGCCAGGGGCTGCATCTATTGCCCGCTCGATTGCTAAAACCCAGTCCTTAGGCACGGGTTCAGTCCAGTTTTTTTGCACAACTCGAACAAAGTGAGGGTTGGATTTTTCCCAGAGGGATTGCCAGTGCTCAGGTCCGGAATTGAGCCAGCCTGGCACGAGCAAGACGGTGGGAGGGGATGAGCTTTTTATGGTGGACGAGGCAGGTGGCATTTGGTTCCTTGCGCATTAAAAAAGGAATATAAGGTGTTCAGGCTCTGTCGCAGACTTTCGGAACCCGCGGCCTTCTGGCGGCAGCCGAGCTTTTGTTAATAAGCTTTTATCAAACCCAGCCCAACCGGCAACGACTGCCAAATTTCCCGAAGGGGAGCACCCCGCTTGACAGCGGGCAGAAGAAAAAAGAGGGTGCCGGAGATGTAGCTTTAAGCACCTCCGTCCCTAGCGCTTTGGTGGGGGCGAAAACCACCAACAACAGGAAAAATACAGGATGAATTCGAGCAAAGGAGATGAAACGAAAAAATCAGGGCTTGGGCGCGACTTCTGGATGTATAGACTTGGCAACATAACCTCAGCCTTTGGAGACTCGTGCGCTACCATTGCCATGGCATGGTGGGTGCTCGATAAAACAGGATCTCCCGCCAAAATGTCAGCTATTCTTGCGCCAGCCATGTTTGTTCGCGTTTTCCTTTTACCCATTTGTGGCCCCTTTGGAGATCGTTTTTCCAGAAAATGGCTTGTTGCATTAGGAGATATCTGGCGACTTATTATCGCCATTACCCTTGCGCTCTTTGTTATTAACGACTATTTTTCGTTGCCAATTATCCTCGCGCTTTTTGTTGCCAATTCCCTTGGAACAGCACTCTCTAGCGCTCAATGCTCTTAATTTAGGGATTTTGAAATTCCAAACCAAACAAATTTTTTTGGGCTAATTGAGTCGAAGGTATTTCTAAAACTAAAAAATTTAGTCG
>JAYTOT010000158.1:0-3715 GCA_043747645.1 Pseudomonadota bacterium
AACTTTGAAACCGCCAAAGTTCTGCATTTGGAGCTAGTGGCTTTTTGTTGTGCAAAATTTCTGTCATTTGCATTAATGCGTTTTTTTCATCATTTTTTAAAGTGTCGTTGAGGTGCATATCCATGAGAGCAGCAAATTCATCTCCGTTGCCGATGCCAGATTTCGAGTCGTAGACCCCTGCAGATAATCCTGCTTTAAAAAGATTGTGGAACCCAATTTCACCCATTCGGGCAAATGTTCTTTTACGAGTTAAGTAAAGTTTAAGAACACCTTCGTAGTCAGATTTTTCAAATTTTACACCGTTGCTTAAAGTAACAATTTTATCGGTTGGCGTGTATTTGGTTTGAATAAATTCTGTTTCTGTAATTTCAAGCCCGTTCCAGCTAAAAATAAATTCAGGTTCAAGCTCCCATTTCGATATCTCTTCAGTCTCTTCAGAGCTCAGTTCTGACTCAGATTTTTGTTTTAACAATTGCGTCAAATAACTGTGCAGCCCAGTCACTAAATCCGTAGCTTCAATGCCACCTTTGGTTTTCCAACGTACAATACTAGAAAGATTAGACTCAATTTTTAGAGTTTTTACCTGAAGAAAATTAGTGCTACCGATCAATTCATTTGAGGCTGTTCTGGGCGCTAAAACATTCAGAATTCGACCTATGGAGGGATTGTAGTTTTTGAAACTGAATTCAAAAAATTTAGAATCAGATTTTGCTGAATGAGCTACTTCAATACCAAGACAATCTGGGTCTGGTTTGAAAGAATTTTGAAAACTTTGAGGGTTTAATTTTCCCGAGAATAAAAACTCAGGGCCGGCGATGGCCCCGCCACAATCTGCTACGGTAGATGCAATAATACTTGCGCTTTTAATTTCTTGCGCAGTTACAATATTAATTTTAGAACTCATTTTTTGGGTTTCATTGCAAAACAGATTGCACTTTAAAAATGAGTGGTCTGAGGCAGATTCTAATTCTAATGCCGCTTTAATGGGAGGCGCAAGAACAAGTTTGTGTAATAGTCTAACAAGTCGCCCTAAGTTTCTGTTTTGTAAAGATTGAACAACAAGCCCAGAATTCGATTTTATTAAAGCGCAGTCTTTAACCATAAAATTGCGGTGAATGCGGATGAATATGTATATTGCTAGGTCAGAATCCGAGTAACTCGAAGACGACGATATTTTTTTAACCGATTCCGGTATAAGTTGCCATGCACCCAAAATTCTTTCAAAACAATCCCAAAAATCAACTTCAGAAAGCATTGCAACAAACATTAAATATTCTGGCTTACATTTGTGAGTCAGTTTTGTAGCTTTCACAAAGCCGGTGCTGATAAATTCCTGAAATGAAGGAGCAAAAGGTAGGAGTTCTTTGCCTCCCTGCACAGACAAAGATTTCGCTAAAGCCTTTTCAAATTTTGTTTGTTCGGGGCAAACTATTGCATTGTTGCTGGGAACTTGCCCAAAGGGCCCAATTCCAAGTGCAAATTCCACATCATTTAAAATCTGGTATTCTTGTTTTTTATAACTCTCGGCAAGCTTTTGCTCCATGTAAATAACTGCTTCGAAAAAAAACGAAAAATCGCCTTTGCGATTGTAAAAAAGCAGGCCCCAAAATGCAAAGTCAACATTAGTGTCGAATTTTTGCGCCTGCTCCAACAAAGTCGCGCGCACCTGAGGGCTTGCCTTTGTTTTGTTTTTCATTCTTTCTGCTTTAGACTTCATATTTGTTCCCAGGGATTATTTTATCTCAATCAAAATCATGGTTCTTAAATCGCGTATCATTGTTTTTGAGAGATCTCAAAACAATTGGAGACTATTTCGTTAAAATAAGGAAATTGTAGAGGTATTTCGGCCCTGTCGCGTCCTCATTGCAATTCGATTCAGGCCACCTCGTCCAGCCTTTTGACCGTTGATTAAAAATGACTTAGAAAAAGATTGTTTGCAAAAAAATAGGTTAGTAATATGGCAAAGTATTTAAAGATAGTTACAGCTGAATTGGTAAGTAATTATCGTTTGGTCTTGGTATTTAACGACAAAAAAACAGTGACAGTAGATTTTGAAGAATTTCTACGAAAGTCGTCGCATTCCGAAGTTCAAAAATATATTAAGCCATCATTGTTTAAAAAATTTAAATTGGCCGACGGCGAATTAATGTGGGGGGATTTTGATCTCATTTTTCCTATACAAGATCTCTATGAAGGCAATATTTTAAACAAAAAAGTGCCGCGATCAAAAACTGTTTCATAATAGTCAGCGCGAGTAATACCAAGTGCCTCGCTAACAAAAACGCATGCTCAAAAAATTGCAGATTTGCATATAAATTTAGGACACTTTGTCTATGAGTTTTACCTCGCAATCAAAGCCTGCATCGTGAAGTTGGCTTCTCAGCAGAATTTTTGCAAAAATGAGCGGTGAATATCCTAAGGCAATTGCGATTTCGCGGGCTAATTTTAGACTCACATCTTTACGACCTTGTTCTATTCCATTGATAAATTGCCGAGACACGCCTAGGATTCGAGCCAAATCAGTTTGGGTAATTTCGTCCGACTCGCGCATTGACCTTAGGAATTCGCCAAAAGGAATATTCACCAATATTTTTTGCGCCCACTTCACACCGTCAACAGTTGATTCATTTGATTTTTTAGTAGTCATGTGGGGTGATCTCCTGCACTTCAATAAATTCAATTGTTTTGTCGGCAAGCACTACATAAATGGCCCGCCATTGTCGATTCAAACGCACAGAACGCTGACCTTGCCGTTGTCCTAAAAGTGGCTCATCGTGACAGCCGGGGTGTTGCTTGCGGGATGAAATAAGCCCTATTTCATCAATCGAAAGTACCCAAAATGCAAACTTTGTTGCAATTTGTTTTTGAATTTTTTTAAGCTGGGCAGTTGCTTTTTTTGAAAGACGAACCTGTCTTATCAAAAAACATCTCCCTTTAAAAATCTGCAAAATTTTTTGGTTCTACCTCTCAATGTAAACCATTTTGGATTACATTGCAAGTGTTTTGATACCCAACATCCAGTCGGTTTTCCGTGGTATTCAGTTCGCCAAGAATTTTTAAACCTTCAGTTGTAAATAACCCTTATTTTCGTGCTCTTCTATCATAATAATACAAGAAAGTACAACGATGGGCACTGACCAAGTGCATATATGTCGGGCCGATGAATTTATGCCTCAGACCATTCAACTTTCTTGAATTTATATTTAGAAACTCACCTCAGATCAATCCAAAAAAATGCTCGATTTTTACTTTTAAAAAAGCTAATCACCTTATGCAGCAATTTCTTTGCAAAATAGGGATACCTTTCATTTCTTGTTATTTTGTAGCTCCTCAAATTGGCTTTGAATCAAATTGAACGGGTATTAATTGCTAAAAATTAATAAATCACACCATTTTATTCAAGGGTGAAATATGTTTGCTTTTCTTGGACCCGATTCCGACTTTGTTTTAAGAACACTTTTTAGCAGGCCCGAAAACGCAGATTTATTGCGGTCACTCTAATCGGCAGCACTCGGCCCCACGGTCGAAATATTAAGCGCAAAAGCTGTAAAAGTGGCACTCATTTTTTCTGAAGAAGACCGGTCTGGTACTCTAAATGCCGAAGTTTTAATGCAAGACAATCTGTCGACTTTTGTTGAAATTAATTTTGATAGAATAAATTTTGAAAGACAATGGGATATATATTTAAAACAACGCATTCAGTTAGCGGTGCGTT
>JAYTOT010000159.1:0-6617 GCA_043747645.1 Pseudomonadota bacterium
TGTGGGTGTTCGTAAGTTAAATTTAAAGCACTTGATTCCATCAACACGTGCCTTGCTGCAGAGCGGAGTTCGTCGAAAGGAATTTGGTCTGCCGGAGCATGGCTTCCGCCCAGTGGGGCGTGCGATTCATGCTTAACGGCATCTAAGGGAAGAAAGCGCCGATTAAACCACTGCGACGAAAATTGAGAGGGTTCCAATGCTATGGGGGCAACCAGATTTGCTGTTTGCGATGTCGCTGCCAGAGGCGTTTTTCGGGCTTTTTGTGCCGCAAAAAAGCCACTCCCTGGACGCGAAACCACCAAACCTTCGTCGCACAAACGCTCATATGCAGTTACTGCAGCAATTTTATTCACTTTGAGCTGCAGCGAGAGATCTCTGATACTTGGGAGTCGTGACCCAAACAATATTTGACCATTCTTAATGGCCAATTCGAGCTGCTCGTAAATTTGTTGCGTCAAAGGTTTTGGACTTGACCGGTCAACCATGATGGTGCTGATGAGTGACATTTTGACGCCGCCCTAGGAAAAATATTATAATATACTACTTTTATCTAACTAAATTCAAAATCCGTACCGGTACAGATTCCCACTTAAGCACAGTACAGTGAGTGCCAAACACACTCAACTGTACCTGTTTTTTTGATGGCGATGCGACGATAGTAAAGGAGCAGGAGCCGAAGGCGGAAGGATTTAAAGTCCTACTGATTTATCGCCAAGGCATTCGCAAGAGGTGGCACATGATGATTGATTTGATGAAAGCTCGGATGTTAACTCAGACTTCTCTGAGACAAGGGAATTCTGGACAAGAAGTCTGGGCTCGCATCGAACGTGTGCGCGATACATTCACTCAAGCCTTGTCAGGCTTAAACGTCGAAAGATCTAAGGGCGAGTTAGTCCGATCTTTGAACGAATCCGCTCGAAAGGCTCCTGCACCGCTTCGTAAACCCGCAGCTTAATTGTCTATCCTTCACAGGTGATAGACAAAGCTCCAACCCAAACTTCTGGTGCAATGCCTGAGTGAGTTGGGGTTTCTTTTTTATCGATGTAAACAATTTCTTTGAGTAACTTTAATATATCGCCAGCAACAGTCGCTTGTTCAATGCTTGTTTTTACGCCATTTTCAATAATCCAACCAGAAAACGGAAGCGAAAACGAACCTTGATTGGCATTTACGCCCGCATGCAACGATTGTAAATCTTCAATATAGATAAGTGCTTTTTCATCTTTTATATTGCGTTCTGCTAGAATTTTTTTATTAGGATTTCGACTCACGTGCATAAAGTGAGTGCCAAGAGTAATTTTTGCACCCATATTTGCATGGCCTGTTAACTGCTGGTTCATGCGCCGCGCCGTAACAGAAGAATGCATAAATGACTTTAAAATTCCGTTTTCTATTAGTGTTGTAATTCTGGTAGGAGTTCCTTCGCCGTCGAAAGAATGCCCACCCACGTGAGCAAGATTTAACGGATCGTCTGCAACAGTGAGCCAATCAGACGCAATTTGACTGCCTAGTGTTTCAGCCTTTGAAAGGCTTTGTGAATCTAATATTTTTTGAGCGTCAAACATTCCCTGAAACGCGCCAATTAAACTCAACAAGGCTTCTGGCGAAAATACAGTTAAATAATTACCCGACTGTATTTTTTTATAATTCAAATGGCTCAAGGTGTTCGAGATAGTATTTTGAACACAGTTTTCTAAATTTAAGAGTGGAAACGAAACAGCAGCTTGAGCATCGTGACCACTGCGAGGTTTTTTATTCTGCTCATTTGTTTTTGTGTACAAATAAACACTTGCTGTAGAAATCTGTTCTGTTTTTTGAGCTCCAACGCTATTCAAATAAAAGCGCGTGCGCATGCTTTCAGACAGAGAATTGTATGGCACGGATTCGATTGCAGGATGCGCATTTAAAACGCGCTTTTCGGCATCGAGCAATGAATTTAATAAAACTGAAAATTCGGTGAATTTAGCAACTGATTTTTCGGTATTTTTGACACATGGCGTATTTGCTTCTGGCGAAAAATCGGGGGCGTTTTCTGTCGAACCGTAAATTGCAGCTTCGGCAGCAACTCCAAGGGCAGCTCGCAAGCCTTCTGCGCTGTGGTCCGTAGTTGTTGCGACTCCAATTGATTTTTTTGCACTCCACACACGAACAAGCACATTGGCACGCTGGTGCGAAGAAACCTGCTCAAGAGTTCCAGCTTTTACTCTGAGCGATAAATCGTCTGAAATATTACCATAAATATCGAATTTTTCTATTCCTAATGTATTTGCCGCTTGCGTTGCTGACTCAGATAAAGATTTTAAGTCGAACATGAATGAATGCTCCTTTTAGCGACCGCCCACTGTAATTGAATCGACTTTTATGTGTGGCTGCCCTACAGTCACATAAATCGAACCACTGATTGATCCGCAAAAACCGGAAGCCAAACCAATATCGTCGGCGCACATAGAAATATTCTTCATAACTTCTTTTGCCTCACCTATTAAAGTTGCTCCTTTAACCGGCTTCACTATGCGACCGTTTTCAATCAAATAAGCTTCTTGCACGGCAAAATTAAATTCACCCGTAGGGCCCACGCTGCCGCCACCCAACTTTTTACAATACAAACCTTTGTCGAGCGACGAAAACAATTCTTCTTTTTTATACTTTCCAGGAGCAATGTATGTATTGCGCATGCGACTGGCGGCAGAAAAATGATAATTTTGCCTACGACCACTCCCCGTGCGTGGCATTTTTGCCTTAATTGCACCTGCTCTATCCGCAATAAAATTACGTAATATTCCATTTTCAATAAGTAGAGTGCGTTGCGCAGGCATGCCCTCGTCGTCCATATCTATAGAACCAAAGGCCTCTGGAGTAAGGCCTTCGTCCCAAGCCGACAGACCTTCGTGCGCTATTAATTCGCCCTTCATGTCCATAAATGGCGTTGTTTTTCGCTCAATTTGCGTGGTTTCTAATAAATGCCCACACGCTTCGTGAAAAATAACTCCTCCAAAATGATTTGCCAAAATCACTGGGTAATTTCCAGCTTGAACATAATCGGCGCGCAACATTTGACCTGAGGACTCAGCCAATTCTTCGGCGGATCTATTTGCGTCGAAATTCAATAAAAAATGTGGATTTCCCGAAGCGCCAGGGCCATCGCCTAATGCAGCACGATGAACTCCATCGACACAAACAACTTGGGCATTCATACGTTGAATTAAGCGCACATCTCGGGCAAAAATACCTTCGGTTGAGGCAACCAAAACTTCTTGGTGATCGCGAAAAGCACTCGACATGGCACTTTGAACATGCCCTACCTTTTTTCGCAACGATGCATTTGCAGACATTAAATAATCAGTCATTTGCTTTGTATTTGGACATTCAGCAAGCCATTTGTTTTTATTTTTAAGGGTGCCGTAGTCGCGCAATGGCTCTAAATTTAATTCAGGAACAAAAAAATGTGCACTAGGAAGTTGCAGCCCGAGAATAGAAAGTCCGCGTTTTAAAGCGTCTCCCAATCCTTTAAAAGTTAAATCGGTGGTACTCACATAACAATCGTCGCTGCCCCGCGAAATGCGAACTCCCGCACCGCGACTCAGAGACGGAGAAATGGCACTCACGTTTCCGGTTTCTATCAGGCACTGAATAAAATTTCGCTTTTCTAAGAAAATTTCTACAAAATCTGCGCCTGCAGCACGGCCAAGACCAAGCAAAACAGAGAGCGGTTTTTGCCAACCAGAATCGAAAGATTCCGTTGATTGGTTAAATGCTAAGGTAGAAAAATCTTTCATGATGAGGGCGGAGGTTGTCATTTGGGCCTCAAGACTGATAAAACGAGATTTTTGCCGAACTCTACACTCAATCTTATACCTGCAAAGGGTTAAACATGACACGTTTGCGAAGCCACAATTGTGGAGAACTTGCTTCCAATCATATTGGCACCGCCGTCACCCTCATGGGTTGGGTGCATGCGCGCCGCAATTTGGGCGGTTTACAGTTTATCGATTTGCGCGACCATCATGGCTTGACTCAAGTTGTTATTAATCCTGAGGCAGCATTTTTTGCAGCAGTGAGCGAACTCAGGCCTGAATCTGTGATTAAAATTAAAGGTAAAGTAGTGCGCCGCGAGGGTGCGGTAAATACAAAACTTGCAACGGGTGAAATTGAAATCGTTGTTGAAGAATATGAATTAGAATCGGCAAGCGAAATTTTGCCATTTCCCATTGCGCACAATCCTAAAGAAGAAAGCGACGACACCCGATTAACTTACAGATACCTAGATTTGCGCACAGAAAGAATGCACAAAAATATTGTATTCCGATCAAAAGTGATTCAATTTTTGCGCAGTCGCATGGTAGAATTAGGATTTTTAGAATACCAAACTCCTATTTTAACCAGCAGTTCTCCTGAAGGCGCGCGAGATTTTTTGGTTCCATCTCGATTAAACCCTGGGCGTTTTTATGCACTCCCACAAGCGCCTCAGCAATTTAAACAGTTGCTCATGTGTTCTGGGTTCGACCGCTATTTTCAAATTGCACCGTGCTTTAGAGATGAAGATCCTCGCGCAGACCGGAGCCCTGGTGAGTTTTATCAGCTCGACATCGAAATGTCGTTTGTAACCCAAGAAGAAATTTTTACCATGGTTGAAAAAATCATGGCAGATACGTTTAAAACTTTTTCGACACGCAAAATTAAAAACGATCCTTTTCCGCGCATTCCTTATCTGGAATCCCTAGATTTATATGGCTCCGACAAACCAGACCTCCGATACAGTTTGCCCATGACAAACGTAGAAAGCATATTTGCAAACACCGACTTTGCAGTGTTCAAAAAAACTCTCGAAGGCAAGGGAATATTACGCGCCATTCACATTACAGCCGGCGCCGCACAAAGTCGGAAATTCTTTGATGAAGCCGATGCTTTTGCAAAAGAAAACGGGTTGGGCGGTTTGCCTTATCTCACATTTAAAGACGGCGAATGGAAAGGCTCCTGCGCTAAAGCATTAAATGACCAAGAAAAAGGCGGGCTGCAAGCCGCATTAAAAATACAAAATGGCGACGCGGTATTTTTTGTTCTGGGCGCAAATAAATTAAAGACTCAGCTTTCTGGCGGAAAAATGCGGACATGGTTTGCAGACAAACTCAATTTGCGCGACCTTTCGCAATGGGCTTTTTGCTGGATTGTAGATTTTCCTATGTTTGAATTTAACGAAGAAGAAGGCCGCATCGACTTCTGCCACAACCCCTTTTCAATGCCTCAAGGCGGAATGGATGCACTGCAAAGCCAAGAGCCCCTTGATATACTTGCGTATCAATACGACATCGTTTGCAATGGCATAGAATTATCGTCTGGTGCCATCAGAAATCACAAGCGCGAAGTCATGAAAAAAGCATTCGAAATCGCTGGCTATTCAGACAGCGACATTGAAATTAAATTTGCAGCTCTGTGGAATGCGTTTCGGTACGGACCACCTCCACACGGAGGTATTGCTCCAGGAATCGACCGCATGATTATGCTACTGCTTGATGAACCAAACATCAGAGAAGTCATTGCATTTCCGCTCAATCAAAAGGGTCAAGACCCTATGATGAATGCGCCTTCTGAAATTTCTGACCGACAATTAAAAGATGTGCATATTCAGTGCCGTCCGGCGGCGAAATAAGAATTATTATCCAAATGTCTGCTTGTGACGGTGCTACGGCATTGATCACGGATAGCAGATTTTTTACTTGAAATGATTCCTTCGAATCACTTACTGTACTGATAAAAATAGAAATTAATAAAATACGCAAAATGCGCATACTAGGAGAATTTTTTAATTTCTTGACAAACCCAATAGCAGAAATTCCCGAAGTCGCTGCACTTATCAGTCATGCTGTGCGCAGCATTGGCGGCAAAGGTCTGGGAGTTGTGATGGCAATTTCACCGCTGCCACTGCTTCCAACCACAGAAGGCAATCAACAATCGGCACTCAAACCAAAAAACCTATTGTTACTTTAATGCATCAGCTCTTAAATCTGCGAGACAAAGAAGCGCGGATTTCAGAACGCATTTACAATGATGAACGTGTCGAAAAAAAGGTGGCAAAGCTTGTTCTGTGGCTTTTAGGTGCCTGTAAATTCGATCAGTCTTGGGAATTCGAAGGCCAAACATTCGAACGTCAATTTAAAAATGTGCCGTACCTTTCGGGATGGACAACCAGTGTCACCAGCAAAGAATTGTGCACACTTACGGGTCTGTCAGATAGGTTTCTACGCAAGTATTTAAAGAATCCTCCAAAATGGCTCAAAGCTGTTTACCACGACAAAGAGGGGTGGAGCCTGAGCATTCCCCTCTCTAAGGATGTTGTGTGGCTCCAGGAGCGTTCTTCGTATCTTTTGCAAAAGACGCAAGAGCTGAAAGGAAAAGTTTCCTTTAATCCCCAAGAAATCTGTTTGCCGTGGTGGGTGCAAGACGGCGAACGCAATGCATGGATTGTGCGGCTGACTCTCATGTACAAATGGTCTGGTTACAGCTTCGAAAGTGCCCTTGCCAAAGTGGCGTTGCGCATTCAGGCCATTCCAGGCGCCGAGGTGTCGCGCAATTGCAAACAGGTGCGTTCTATTGTGCGTTCGCTGTACCGTAGAGTTCCA
>JAYTOT010000160.1:0-1237 GCA_043747645.1 Pseudomonadota bacterium
AGCGTCCACAATTGCCCGCCCTAGTCCGCCAAATGCTCCTGTTACTATAATTGCGTCCATTCATCCCTCATGAGTCAACTTTGTCTTTTCGATAAAAAAAATTCCAATAGTGACGCACAAAATACGTAATATTGGAATTCATGGCAAACAATGTTTGCAGCTAAATATCTTTATCTTAATAGATATCAAAGATTGAAGCAATGATAGGAGTCTTCCAGCGAGACACTTCAGAAGTTTGAGTTGATACACAAATGTCTACATTTTGGCCATGAAAACGAATGGCATCAATGGCGCGTTGCGACATTTGATAAATCTGGCGGCCATCTGCAAATTCAAACATTATTTTGTGTGAACCTGTTTTAGCAACAACTTGATTCACATTTAAATTTGACGAGCGGCGCGCCTTAATTCCCGTGAGTTCTAGGGAATTATTGAATAAAATTTCGCCACAATGAGTTTCGTAAATGCCAACCTGCGCAACAGCTGTGGTAGAAACAGCAAGAGAAAGCAAAGCTAATTTAGCAAACATAGGAATCTCCTCAAATATAAAATTCAAAAACTCCATTCATTCACACCGTGGAATCAATGGCCGGGTCTTTTAAACCAGCAAAACATTATCATTGCAAGGCAAAATCAAACCAACTTGAATGCCATAAGTGCAAAATTTCCTCTATTGAGAGTCATCTAATTTCCAGTGTATCGGGAGCCTCCACCTTGAGTGGCTCCCATTGAGGAAATCGGGCGGCTCCCCTTCAGGAAATTTGGCATATTGGCTCCCCGCAAAAGATTGGGGAAAAAATAGACTTTTCTAAACCCAATTCAAGACAAATCCAAATTAATGTATAGCACAAAAATTCCTAAAAATTTGAGTTTAATGCCGCTTCCAGCCTACAGTCCTGAAAAAATTCCCGTAGAATAAATCTGGCTAAAATTAAGGCGGCTTAGTCTCACTTACCGATGCTTTAAATGCTATGATGATTGAGTGAATGCATAAAGTTTAACATGGAATAGTAAAATATCTCATATTAACGCAAAAACTCCAGAAATGGTGCAGAAAATTATTTGGGCTCATATTCTCGCCTACAACATTCTTCGTTGGCATATGTTGAATGCAGCGACATTATACTCTTCAAATATCGAAAACGTAAGCGTAAAAAAAGCTGCACGAATTCTGGTAGAAAATAAAGTCGCGATTTTGAATTCTCGGAATTCTAATCGTCCAAGACTTTTTGCATCA
>JAYTOT010000161.1:0-9132 GCA_043747645.1 Pseudomonadota bacterium
ATCTCCGTATGATTAAATAAGTTGAATTTATTTATATATTAAATTAGTCTTTAAATCAAGATATTATTGCGCTTATTTTCTTAGATTAAGAGCATTGCCCACGCCAGAAAGCACAAGTAAAAATATCAGAAGTGCTGTGGTACTATTGCGTGCCTTGTTGTCACTTTCAATTTTAATAGATTGTGCCTCTTGCAAATAATTTGAAATTGAAGTTTTTTCCTCAGTTAATTTAGCAACTTCGCATTGATACGTTGTTCTAGATGATTCACCCGAATAACTTCCAATAGAGCCTCCGGAATAAATGATTCCGCCATCTGCTGAAGCACTTCCGGATTCTCCGCGACAGACCATTGCTTTGAGTGAACAATACTGATGACAATTATACACAGGAACACTCTGACAACCGATAATACTTGCCAAACAAACACTCAAGATAGATTTCATAGATTGACACTCCCAAAATACCGCACATATATTTGAAATTTCACATTTACAATTCAACCATTTTTTTTGCGCTTGAAACTTGAAATTTGACATTATGCAGCTGTCTTTTTAATTGCTATCACATCTGCAATTTGAGGATCAATTTTTGAAACAATAAACTCAATTTCATTTTTATTGGGCAAAGTTTGTGCTGATTCAATTATTGCAAGCTTGATTGCTGTTAATAGTTCACGAATTCGAGTATTTGTTCTTTGGTCTTCTTCTTCGCTTTGCTTGCAAATAAATTCGCATTTCCATTTAAAATATTGCTCTATGTAGTCATTTTGACTTCTTCGTTTATTGAAAGCGATTTCTAATTCCCTGTATTTTTCTGGGAATTTTTTTAAAGTCTTGATTTGCTCAATCGATTTCTCATTGGCATATTCGAATGTGAAAAAAACCCAATCCACTGTTTCTGCAAAAGATCTATGCGTATCAAGTTTGAACAAAACGGCGTCAAAACAGAAATTTAAATAGTTCAAATTGACTGAATCTGTGATATCTTCGCTGGAGTTTTTATCAAAAAAAACTTTTGAACGTGGAATTTCTTTTTTTGCAAGTTCTTCAAATTTACAATCAATATTTTTAAATTTATCTGCATATTCATTTCTAAAAAGATTTGCTACTGCATAAAAAAAACCCCCACATGAGACTAAAAAATATTCGAAATTCCACTCCATTTGCGATTTATTGAAGTATCCAGAGAGCCACGAAAATAGCACCAGTAACCCAGTACAGAGAGAAGAAAGCCAACATGATCTGTAAAAAACTGTTTCTTGTGAGTTTTTTTCATAATAATTTTGTATCCATTGACCCGCAACGATTGTGTAAATTGCTGAAAGGAATTTTTTGAAAGCACTCCGCATTTAGATTTCCTGCCATCGCAAATTAGAAACGAAGATTGATTGCATCGCGCATCGTCGAGTATTTTAAAATACTTTAGGGCGGGGAATCGACAATATTGACATCTCAATTTCTTATGCAATGAAAAGACACTGTTTTTGTTAGATGTACCAATAAAACTAATATTCCGGACCAACTCTGTCTTATGTCATCGAGACATTTAATCAGAGAGCAATTGATTTATTGTATCGGAAATAGTGGATTAAAAATTTAATTCTGTATAATCCGGATACTTATGCCAGAATTGGGCTGGCAAAATTCACTTTCTCGAGAATTGGCTACATTTACAAGTTGGCGCTCGACTTCTTTTATTTCTATATTTGTTCCCACCTTTTTTTGTGATGCTTGCCTGGGATTATTTGTTTCTTTTGCTCTATATATTTCTACATGAAATTGACCTTTTGAGCAAGCATTTTTACAAACTCCGAGAATATAGAATCGATTGAATTGACCTTCTGCAAAAGTTTTTGAAGCTGTGACTGGTACCTTTTTATGTGTGAAGTTACCCTGGGCGTTTATTATTTTTTCAATTTTTTCAAATGCTGGCATCGACTCTAGCTGAATTTAAAGCCAGTGTTCATTGTGCATTTCAGCAGCTTGTTTTAGCAGAGTTACCCATTTTTCATTGCCAGCAGCATTAAAATTCTTGCTAAAGTAAATATTTCCAGATGCAACAGCTTCATCAATTGCATTTACCATAAAAGATCTCGTGCAGCCGTCTAGGTTTTCAAAATTGAACAAAATAAATTCCTTTCTGTTGTGGTTTCTGAATCTATCGCGATTGACCTGTCAAGTTTTGATTTCTGATTCCGTCGAAAAACAAGAGTTTTCAGCATTCTATAGCGTGGCATTGAGTCCAATTTGGCCAAACGTCAACACTTTGCCAAAAACTCCCTCAATGTTATAAATCTAAAATCAATGTGAATTTCTGAGTACGAATACAATACCTGTGCACTGAAAAAACTTCTACTTAAAAGATTTAGTCAGCTATTAAAAACTTAAAAATTACTCTCATTAAAAAATTTATTCAGAATTTCAAAATTCTTCTAGCGTTTTTTTTGGAAATTTCTTGGGCTTATTCAAAAGCACAATTAACCCGCTTTTTTCTCATTCTGATATTTCAACCAAACTTCCCAAAGGTCATTTGCCATTTGCATATTGAGCCAAAATTCTGGTGTATTTTTAAATACCTCTAAAATTTTACATGCCATTGCAGCCGAACTGCTACGTTTATTGCGACAAATTTTATTTACAACGCGCGGTGCGCAGCCCAGTTTTGCAGCTAGAGCAGATTGGGTCATATTCAAGGGAATCAAAAATTCTTGTTCCAGCATTTCACCAGGTTTTGTAGGATTTATATTGCGAGGTTTTTTCATTAGTGCTCCTTAATGGTATGAATCCACTACCTGCAATTATTTGGAACTTACAGCACAGGAGAGTATGAGTGTTCAATAAGTTTGCAACTGCCAGCTCTTTCGGAGCTACATCAAACTAGAGGTGCATTTTGACACACATTACGATGGTTGGTTTAGGCGCTGTAGGCGTGGCTACTGCAAGAACTCTGCTGCAAGAGGGCCTTGCAAACAGAATGACATTTTTTGACGTACTTAACGAGAAGGCTGAAGGCGAAGCTTGGGATTTTACCCACGCCGCAGGACTTTTGCCCACCTGCGAGGTGGACTCACTGCCCTACGAGCGCTTGTTTGGTGCAGACATTTGCATCGTGAGCGCCGGCGTTAAAAGCCGACCTGGTGAATCGCGACTTAGCCTTCTCGAACGCAATATTGAGGTGGTCGAAAAGGTATGCGAACGATTCGAGAAAAACGGATTTCCGCGCATTTTGCTCGTGCTTACAAATCCGGTCGATGTCATTACTGAGTGCTTCACCAGGCGCCTAGAAGGCCGTAACGTCGTCGTTTTTGGCTCGGGCACATC
The DNA here is from genome assembly GCA_043747645.1 of Pseudomonadota bacterium. Taxonomy (GTDB): domain Bacteria; phylum Bdellovibrionota_B; class Oligoflexia; order Silvanigrellales; family Silvanigrellaceae; genus JAYTOT01. Next base: position 3,322 of record JAYTOT010000161.1, read on the forward strand.
GCTCGATACCTACCGTTTAAAACAAATGATTGCCGCCAAGGCCAAGGTTCATGCCTCTAACGCACATGCTTGGGTCATTGGCGAACACGGCGATTCATCCGTATCTTTGTTCTCATCGGCACGTATTGGCTGCATTCCATTGCTCAATTATCTTCATCAAGGTGATACAGTTTTTACTTCCGACGATTTTGAAGCAATGACCGCTGAAGTTCGTGGCGCAGCGCAAAAAATAATTGAGCGCAAAGGGGCAACTGCCCATGCCATAGGCCTTACAGCCGGGCGCCTCATTCGTGCCGTGGTAAAAAACGAAAACATCATTATTCCAGTTTCTATACGCGTCGAACAAGATGCTTGCATCAGTGTTCCGTGCCAAATTAATTCATGGGGTGCCGGGCCTGCATTGCAGGTGCCCCTATCAGAGGCGGAACAAATAGCGTTTAAAAATAGCCTCGCTATTGTTAAAAAAGCATGCCAATTGCTTCCGCAAAATAAAACCAAAATTGCTTGGTCGCCATGATTCCAATAGGCACTGCAATATTGATAGTACTTGGAATTATCATTGCGCTCAGTGCTTTTTTCTCCAAAATGAATGCAGGAATTCTTGCAATTGCCTTTGCATTTTTATTTGGAACCCTTGGTTTTGGCGTCGACGCAGCGACTATTATGTCCAGTTTTCCAACGCGCCTGGTATTTATTTTACTTGGGCTATCGTTGTTTTTTGCAATGTTGACTGAAAACGGCACAGTGGAACGGGTCACGCAATTATTGTTAAATGCTATTGGAGGACGAGTATTATTCGTTCCAATTGTCGTTTTTGCACTGGCGGCATTGCTAACTACTTTTGGAGTGAACAACATCGCTGTTACTGCACTTGTAGCACCCATTGCCATGAAACTTGCAAAAGACATTTCAATATCTCCTTTTCTTATGGCTATTCTTATTGTGGGCGCAGTGAATGGCGCGTCGTTTTCGCCAGTGTCACTTTCTGGCACTATCATTCAAAATTATGTCAACAGCAACGGCACTGCACTGGGTCCTCATTTTAAATTCGAGCCGTGGAAACTTTTTGCTTTATCTCTCGGCATTCAGGGTGGTGTCGCAATTTTAGGATTTCATATTTTCGGAGGAACACAATGGATTCGGGCAAATCTGCGCATTCGAATGAGTGTCGAAAAAAATCAAAAATTTGAAAAAAATAAAATAACTGATACCGGCCTGCAATTCCATCGCAAACATTACGCCTCCATTGCTATTTTCTTTTTATTTGTATTAAGCATCATGGCTCCTAACGTAACATTTTTGAAAGAATATTTTTCACAAAGTTTTTACTTGCTCACAGAAAATGTTGCAATACCTGCATTTATTGGTGTCACATTGCTCATGCTTTTGGGTGTTTCCGATTTATCACGCGCACTCAAACTCATACCCTGGGAAACCATTTTGCTCGTTATTGGCATGTCGATGTTCATTGATTTCGCAGGTCGCAACAATGCATTGACTCCAATGTGGCAGGGTATTGTGCATCGCTCAAATCGAGAAAGTGTTTACTTTTTTTTCCCACTTGCCGGCGCTGTGTTGTCAACCTTTTCCAGTTCAAGCGGTATTGTATTGCCGCTCTTTTTACCCATGGTAAACGACTTCGTTTTGCACCTGCCTGGCGTGAATGCCATGAACCTTATTTCTGCACTCAGCATTGCATCGCACTTGGTCGACTCAAGCCCATTATCGACGCTCGGAGCTCTGTGCGTCGCGGCATTGCCAGACGTCGCATCGCGATCGCGCCTTTTTCGCTCGCTTCTGGCTTGGGGACTTGGACTGATTTTGATTGGAGCAGGCCTTTGCTGGGTTCTTTTTTCGGGAATATTTTAATTTTTTGTAGAACCAAATTCAACTTAAAAGAAGATTTGCGCCATATATTTAAATCACCCAGTCAATATTCTAAAAATTACAGGCCAACGTTGCATCGATGGAGCAAGCAGAGGTAAAAGCTCAATTTTAAATTAATACTTTCTGCCCCTTCGAGGGTTCCCTTTCGTTTTTCCTGGGGCCGCACGGCTGCTGAACGAGTTTCATTAAATAAAATTCAAATAAAATTAATTGTTTACAAAATTAAATTAACAGCTTGTGGTGGTTCACCGACAAAAGACGAATTGAATAGCGCAGCATTGGGTTGTGTTGAATATGTCTCAAAAATCTAAAGGCTAATTTGTGAGAATGCATAATTTATTACTATTGGGCCTATTGACTATCAAAACTTTTTTAGTATCACAAGATGCATTTGCCCAAAAAAATGCAGCACCAAAACAGTCTCAACGAGAGCTTGAAGAGCTCGGTAATCGCTCCCAAGAAAACAGAAAAAAAATAACGGCAAGTCTTGGCGCGGAATTGTATTTTGGGTACAGTTTTGTTGCAGGGTATCAATTGAATCCCGATATCAATTTAGAGTTGTGGTATGATAAGTTACAGTACGGGAGTATTTTTACTCCCTGCTCTGGGGATTTCGAAATTTCTAATTATTACGGTGCACGCGGAAGATACTTTTTTGGAAACAGCTTTAACTTATCTGGCTATACTTATTACAAAAGAGAAAAAATCAGTTGCCGAACCGTGGATGTAAATTTTATTGAATCAAGGGGGACTGAACCTGCAATCACAATTGTATCGAGGAACGACCGAAATTCCTCGGGCATCGGGGTGGGTTTTTCAATTGGAAACCGCTGGCAGTGGGAGAACTTCTATCTGGGTGGGGAATGGTTCGGTTTTGGCGTAGATCAAGTTGTCAAAAATTATTCACAAAATATACCTAAATACGCATTAAAATTAGTCATTTCTAGACTTTCAATTGGAATGTCATTTTAAATATTCTTTGAAATTATATACTCTTTTGGGTACATCTATTTTTATATGATGATTTAAAAGAGAACGAACTGAAGCGGAAGATGTCGATAGAAACATAAGCGATTAATTTAATACAAACCAAAAATTCAAATCACGCGATTCGATTTTAATTTTAAAAATACTAAAAATAATCCAAGCAAAAAAGGCATACTTGTTAAGAAAGTCATAAAGGATGTTTGGCGTCTTGACCCAATCGAATTCATCACGCAGCCTTGAATGGGCTGCGTAGCTGGCCCAAATTGAGAATCCGAATATGCTAAACTAACTTCTCTATTTTCTTTCATTGCGGCTTCAATATCCAAAAAACCTGCACCCAATAAATAAAACGGGCCACCATAAACATTTCCACCATAGGAAGCATTCAGAGGGGTTAAATTCGCATTATAAAGTGAGTCAAAATTGGCATATTTTTTGAGCTTTTTTACAAGATCTTCTCCACTTTTGTCTGGAAAAGTAGAGCGCAATAACCCAATTGCGCCCGCCACAAAAGGGCTCGCTTGACTTGTCCCAGGAATTGCATTCATATTTCCGCGATCTCCATTTTTACCAGGAACAGTCGATAAAATCATGGCTCCCGGCGCACATATATCGACCCAATCTCCAAAATTACTGAAATCTGTTTTGGCAAATTCACCTCTCCCTCCCGAAAAATCATCGGCATTGCGACTTGTTGCACACACGGCAACTACCGAATCATATACCGCCGGAAACATAGGCGACGACGTATTATCGTTGCCCGCAGCGGCCACAATAATCACTCCGTTTTTTGCCAATGCTCTTACAACAGAAGACATAGCTCGATTGTAAAAATAGGTTCCTAAACTCATATTGACTACATTTACATACAAAGATTGTTTGTCGCTTACGGGTGAAAAATTAAGAATATACGTGAGCCCTCGAATTTGAGAAACAGTGTCTAATTTTCCATCGTCTTCAAACTCGCCTCGTGCAGTGTCTGCAGCAACATTTACGGGCTGGCAACTCTTACCTGGCGCGAGGGCAGTGTAGGGCTGCAAACAACGAGCCGCAGCTCTAACAGATAGTATTTTGCAGTTCTGGCATACACCCATGGTTGGAAGATCTGTATTCGCTTTTGCTGCGATGATTCCGGCAACATGAGTGCCGTGCCCGCAAGACTCCGAACGTCCCGCAGCTCCAGAATCTTTACTGGGGCATGTTGCACCCGGCCCACCTAAATCAGCCCATTTAGGTTGAGGTTCTACTGTGGTATCTTTAGATCCCAATGGAATTGTAGCATCAATTCCGTACGTACCCTTGGCTTCTGGAACTTCAAACATTTGACCCAGTAAGTCGGGATGCGCCGAATCAACTCCCGTATCTATCACAGCCACTACTATTTCGCGCACGGGCAATTTTTGATCGTAAATATGCTTCAAAGCTTCAGGTAATTTAATTCTTTTTAGAGTAGAATCTACATCTCGAGAATAACCGCTTCCTACATTTGCATCAAACTCTGAAGGCAATTTAAATTCGCTGGTAGAAACATTATCTTGAGCAAGTTGAGATTTCAGATTCGGTTCAACAAAAACCACATCTTTATGATTTCTCAGAAAATCCCACTGAAATTGATCAATTTCCTTCTCACCTTGAGATTGATATAAACTCGAAAATGGTAAATTCCACTGATTCATAAGAGTCATTAGGGCTGTTGAATTTTCTAAAGAAACACTTGCGAAACCGGCAATATTATTATCTACAACAACAGCACCAGAAGAACTCAGGGGAATTAATTCTACAGACAAATTCTCAGTCAAAAAGCTTCCAAATGCGGACCTCGCCCCATTGAGCTTTGGCGAAACAAATCTGCCGAGAAATAACTCGATCAATTCTGACTTAAAATATCCACGTCGAGTCACACTTTGTGACGGGGTTAAAGAGACGATCCAAGATCCTGAGTTCCAACTCGATTTCCAAGAATCAAAATTTTTCAAAGTAGAAAGCGCTTGCTTGACTTCAGCAGCACTTATTTTTGCGTAAAAATTTTCTTGGCGCAATGCACCACAAGCATTCATCAAAGAAAAAAAACTCACAGAACCCAAAATAAAATAAAGGTTGGTACTCATTTTTTTTAACAAAGAGTGATAATGCTACACACTCAGTGACCTCTAAAATTTCGAATTGCTTTAAAAAACAACAAAGAAGCAATTAACAAAAAAGGTAAACTTGAAGCAAAAGACCAATAGGGATGCTTATTATCGTATCCTATTGTCGAAACCACGCATCCGCCTTTCACTTGGCGTCCTTGAACATCGTCCACGGGACTCACTGGTTTTATTGGTACTTGTACTGCAGCTTCAAGGTCTAAAAATCCTGAACCCAAGAGATAATCGCACGCACTTCTGTCGGCATAACACGCTACATATCTGTTGAGGTTAAATTCGGCATTATAAAGTTTGTCATAATTAGAAGCTTTTTTTAAACTCGTTACAATCTGCGCCGCAGAAAGAGAACTATTTGTGATTGATAACATGTAGCCAATGGCACCGGCAACAAAAGGATCTGCCATACTTGTGCCAGATTTTGGACCCATTGCAGGCAATCCGCTTTGATCTAGCCCAGGTAAAGTCGATCGAATTTCTGAACCAGGGGCACAAATATCTATCCAGTCTCCAAAGTTTGAAAAAGATGCCTTTCCGTATTCGCCAGAATTAGTTTTGTCACCCGTAGCACAAACCGACACTACTGTTGAATAAGCCGCAGGATAACTTGGAGTGTCGGTGTTTTCATTTCCCGCGGCCGCAACAATGACAACACTCTTATTTTCTAAATTTCGAATGATATATGACATTGCTGCAATGGCACTAGGTTAGTGCCAACCTTTTGACAACACAAGAGAAATAGGACACCTTGCTGGGAAATACTACTAACCAAACAAGGGCCTATTTCATGCAA
>JAYTOT010000162.1:0-14411 GCA_043747645.1 Pseudomonadota bacterium
TCTCCGTATGATTAAATAAGTTGAATTTATTTATATATTAAATTAGTCTTTAAATCAAGATATTATTGCGCTTATTTTCTTAGATTAAGAGCATTGAGCCAGCACGTGTCGTTTTGCGGTGTTACTTTAATTGTCAATCGATTACGGCTCGCCGCAGAAAATATAGTGTAATCAATATTTTTAGATCCCAATTGAAGTCTGCCACGGCATACGCTCCAAACAGAAGGCAAAACAGGTGAACTTACCGTACTATCTTTTTTAGTTTTATTCGATTCATTTCCTCAAGCAACAACAGCCAAACCCAAAACCAAAAATCCTAGAACTTTTTTCATAATCACAATTTCCTTCGTCCAAGTAAGGTAAAACAAACCAAAGCGAGCTTATTGCGTTTGAACATAAAGTACATTTGATGGTCAAGGTTTTTTTTGAAGGGACTGCAATCTTTTAAAACTTGTACGATATCAACGATTTCGCTGCTCTAGTCTTTGAGTGATGAAAGATTCAAAACTGGTTTTTTTCGGTTTCTTTAAGGATTTTGGTAATGCAGACCCAACACCAAGACCAGATCCGTGCATGGCTCCGGCATATGCGATTCCTAAGGCATCGGAAGCATCAAGCGGAAGCCCCTGGAACGAAACACCTAAGAGGCGCGAAAGCACTTCAGCAAGGGTTGTTTTGTCGGCATGGCCATTGCTCACAATGGCTTTTTTAACGGCCGTTGCTGAAATTTCGTGAATCACTAGTCCCCGCAAATGGGCTTCGGCTAAAATAACGCCGCGGGCATGACCCAAAAACAGCGCTGAACGCACATTGGCACCAACAAAGGCCAACTCTAAACTCAAATGAGTGGGCTCATAGACGTCGAGGAGACGACGAAATTCGACCAATAAAAGGCCAAGTCGCGCTGCTAATGGAGCACCCTCTACGCCTAATTTCCAGGCACCAGCACAGACACCTTTAATATTTCTATTTTGAGAATCTACAATTCCGTATCCTGCCAAACGTGTTCCGGGGTCGATTCCCACCACGCGCATTTAGGGCTTTTCCTTTGCCAATTCTAAGGCATATTCAGCCAAAACCGAAGCTCCTTGTTCCCCTAATTCTTGTGCAAATCCGGGCATTGCGCCCGAAGGAGATCCCTTTAAAATTAAATTGCGCAAAGCATCGGGAGTGCGTTCAAATTTAAACGGACCAGAAATTAAATTTGGAACAGGCACAGGACTCATGCGCGCCATTTGGCTTTTGCCATTGCCTGTATCGCCATGGCAGGCGCCACAAAATCGCGTGAAAAGTACCTTTGGATTGCTTGTGTCTATAACGGGCTGCGTTGGAGGAGTTTCCTCAAGTGTGCTTTGCACGCTGCCAGGACCCTGCAATGGAGCGGAGGCAATTAGGGCCGTTGGCGCTGGCGGCACGCAATAAAAAATGAGACCTGCCAAAATTAAAGTAACACCAGAACCCCACAAAAAAATGCGCATGCGAGTCATTCGAAAAGGATCGTTCGGTTCGTTCATAATCATATCATACGGCTCCAAGAGATTTATAAATTAAGTTGAACTTGAAACACGGCGACGTTCTACGGCAATAAGCAACCCTACGCAACTCATTACAGTTAACATGTGACTTCCACCATAGCTAATGAGAGATAAAGGAACACCTACAACGGGAAAAACTCCCACAACCATTCCAACGTTAATGAGCAAGTGAAATAAGAAAAACCCCGCTACTCCCAAACTTATCAAGCAAGAAAAAGTTTCGCGAGAGCGTTCTGCAATTTGAAATATCTGCAAAATTAAAAAGACAAACAACACGAGTAACACTAAACAACCTACAAATCCGTGTTCTTCGGCCCAAACAGAAAAAATAAAGTCTGTGTGCCGCTCGGGTAAAAAGTTGAGTTGTGCCTGAGTCCCTTGCTGAAATCCACGTCCCCACACTCCGCCACTGCCAACACCAATCATACTTTGAATAGAGTGATAACCGGCACCTTTAGGGTCGCGCATAGGATTGATAAAATTAAGCACACGTAATTTTTGATAGTCGTACAACACAAAATTCCAAGCAGCCAACACAGATGTGACGCCAACTAATAGCACTATTAAAATACTTTTCCATTCAATACGCACAAAAGCAATTTGCAAACTTGCAATGAGCAGAACCAAACTTGCCGTACCTAAGTCGGGCTGAATTAAAATGAGCACAAATGGAAGCCCTACAAATAAAACCTGACGCCATAAATTAATTAAATTAAATTCATGCACTCCGCGCATTAATGTAAAACTGCGTGCCACTATCAGAATAATTATAAATTTTGCGAGCTCAGATGGCTGAATGCGAATGGGGCCCATGACAAGCCAACGCTGCGATCCTTTTGCAACCTGACCTAATATATCTACTCCAAACAATAACGAACACACAATTATGTAACCCAATATTGTGAGCCGTTCGATAGAGCGGGCGTCTAATACGATACCCCAAAAAATCATGACTACCGTACCCAACAATACCCACCTGATTTGATCATTAAATCGGTAGGGAGAAACATCGGCACCAGTTGCGCTGTACAAATTAAATAGACCCAAACCAATCAATGCATAAACATTGATAATTATCCCCCAAGGAATTCCATGGAGTTTTTCTTTTATCATTTGTGTAAAAACCATAAACTATTCACCTGCATCTGAAGAATCATCTTCTGTATTTTGATCTGGCGGTGCTTCTTCTTCGTCCACCTGTGGAGCCTCTGCAGGCAAGACATCGATGGCAGGCGGAGGTTCGCGAGCCTCACGGGCTTTTTCATTTTCTACGCTCATAGCGTGCGGATTCAAAGGAAATCTCTCTGGGGATTTCTTGCGCCAATAGGCTTCAATTATTTTTTGAACAATTGGCGCGGCTTCAGACCCGCCATGACCGCCGTCGTATTCACTTAAAGTAATAACAGCGATTTCAGGATTTTCGCTGGGACTAAAAGCAGCAAACCAAGCATGGTCTCGTTGTAAAAAATTGACGTCTTCTTGCGCCTTAGATGTACGCAAAATAGATGTCTGTGCAGTTCCCGATTTTCCTGAAACAGAAAATCCTTTCACCCGGGCCTTAGAACCAGTTCCCGAAGGAGTGTTTACAACATCGTAAAGTCCTTGCATTACGAGCTTGTAGTTTTCAGGATGCATTTCGACTTGTCGCACCAAAAATGGTTTTTCTTGAGCTACAATATTTCCTTTGTCGTCTACCACTTTTTTGAGCAAATAAGGGCGATACAATTTTCCACCATTTGCCATGGCAGCATATACATTTGCCATTTGCAACGGAGTTGTCAGGTTGTAACCTTGGCCAATAGACATATTTATGGTGTCACCCGTTTGCCATGGAGCGCCTTTTGTACGCAATTTCCATTCCGTTGAAGGTGCTATACCAGGTAATTCCATATTTAAATCGAGGCCACTTTTTTCGCCTAAACCAAATGCTTTTGCCCATTTTGCAATGCGCTCTACACCAAGTAAATTTCCAATTTGGTAAAAATAAACGTCACAACTGGTCTCTATGGCCCGACGCATGTTCACGCCGCCGTGTCCTGTTTTTTTCCAGCAACGCCAGCGGCCATTTCCCAATGTAAAAGCTCCGTTGCACGAAAAGGTTCGCGTGGCATTAACAACACCTTCTTCGAGAGCAGCAATGGCTGTAATTACTTTGTAGGTAGAACCCGGAGGATAAGTTCCTCCTGTTACTTTATCGAGCAATGGCTTAAAGGGATTTGCCTGAAAAGCTTGCCAGTCTTCGCTGGTGAGTCCGTCTTGATACACCGAAAGATTAAAATTAGGATGCGAAACATAGGCTAATATTTCGCCTGTTTGAGCATTAATAGCAGCAACCGCCCCGTTTTTATTTCTAAAAGCTTCAGAGGCCGCAGCTTGAACTTCGCGATCGATGGTTAAGTAAACATCAAATCCGCGTCTGGCCGCTTTTTTTTGATAAAGTCCAAAATCAAGTGTCGTACTAGACTGCAAGCGGCCGTAAGCATCAACTTGTAAAAAATCTTTGCCTTCCACTCCGCGCAAGAAATTTTCGTATTTTTTTTCTACGCCCATTTTTCCGATGATGGCGTTGCGCTGGTATTGAAAATCACGCGACTGGCTATTTAATGTATCGAGTTCTTTAGGAGTTATTTCGCCTAAATACCCCAATAAATGCGCCGACTCAGAACGCACATAGTCGCGCCTTGGGGCAGTATCAACATCTACACCTGGTAAAAAAAATTTATTACTTTCTACAATTGACACTTCGTGCAACGACAAATTGCGTTTAATGCGCACCGGTGCAAATTTTGGAATTCCCGATTGTGCGGCTTCAAGAAGTCGTTTTTCCAGTTGTTCAATTGGCAAAGAAAACAGATCCGCTACTATTTTTAAGGTTTGATCTTTATTTTGCAAATATTGAGGGATTATAACTAAGTCAAAAAAAGGTCTATTTGCCAGCATCAAAAAGCCACTGCGGTCGTAAATGAGCCCGCGTGGCGCAGATTTTGGAACTTCGCGCACACGGTTGCGTTCAGAGGCAATGGCAAAATCTTTGCCTTTTAATATCTGCAAATACCAAAGACGTCCGGTAATACCAACTACAAGCACCAAAAAAACAATCATGGCCACATAGACCCGTTTGAGGTCGATGATGGAATCGGCGCGTAATTTACTTTCCAATTTTAAGGCCTCACAAACTATCGGCAATTTCTTGTTTACGATTGCGAACGGCACCAAATTCAAAAAGTTTGTCGAATTCAGTGAGTGCTGCAAAAGCTGGCAATGACACGAATGTTGTTGAAAGAAATCCGGGCGTCACACGTAAAAACCAGTCTAGAAGCGACAAAGTACGCACGGAACTTCTCATCACAAAGTACAGCAAGATAAATTTTAAAGCGAATAACGCAGCAAAAGAAATAAACTGACTCAGCAAATTATGAATCACCAGCATGCGAGAAATTAATGATGCCGATACTAAAACGATTAAATAATACATGAAAAAAAATCCGTCTGGCATGGCAGAAACAGAATGAACCAAAATTGCCAAAAAAGAAATACGCAAAAATGCACCAAACAAATGATGTTCAATAGCTGTATAAAATACCATTATAGTGATTAAATCGAGATTCAGCCAAACGTTTTCGAATCGAGAAAATACAAACGATTGAAAATAAACACACATTCCACATAAAAAAAGCGATGCAAAAAAATGAAAATGCCTCGGAGTAAATCGCACAGAAGACATACATTATCCTCCTGAACGTCCGGGAACGCTTTCAACAATTTGACGCATCCAGTCGCCGCCACCAATACGACGAATGATTTCAACTTCATGACTCGGCTGTAAAAGAATGAGAGCCTCGGATAGTTCAGAAAAATTTACTGCCGGGTCCACTTCCACTATTTGAGAAACTCCGTCCGATTCCATTTTAATACGAGACACATGCCCTACAGTAATTCCACGAGGAAACGCACCTGTTAAACCACTTGTAACAACTTCATCGCCAACCTGAACACGGCTACCGCGGTCGCTGTATTTGAGTAGCATCACTTGGCCCGAGGAGCCTTGCAGCACGCCCCGTCGTCGATTTCGCGAAACAATGACGTCTACGTCGGAGTTGGGATCTGTCAATAAAAGAACATCAGAAAAGCTACCTTTTGAACGCATCACAACGCCCACGGCACCTTCCGCCGCAACCACTGCCATACCTGGAAGCACTCCTTCGGCCTCACCGCGATTGAGGCGCACACTTTTATAAACAAAACTGGGGTCGCCACTTTGCACGTGTCCACTGACAAACTTGACTTCAACTTGTTTCACAAAATTAAGAAGTTTTCGCATGCGCGTGTTTTCGATTTCTACTTCACGCAACATTTGTAGTTGAACATTTAGTTTCGCATTTTTTTCGTTTAATGCCAGCGCTTCTTCGCGAGCACCATGTAAACTAATATAAGAACTAAAAACCCCATGGGCTTCATCGGTAAACAAAGTAAACACAAACTGTATGGGTCGGCTCACTGTATAAACAATGCGTTCTGCAAACGACAACTCACGTCTGGCTGCTAAATCAGATGAATAAAACACAAAAGGGTATAGAATTGCTGCAGCTAACAATATAAAAAATCCGTATTTCCTGATGACGTTCATTGGTCTTGGCTCGCTCCGCAACAGGGCCTAGTCAACATGAATTGAAGTTGAGTTCAAAAAGATTGTAGGGCCCTTCGTTTGAAAAAGAAAGTTCGCATGTTAGAAACAAAGGAGTCAATACGTGACGTCGCTTACGAGGAGTTTTATACCGCATGGCTTTTTCAACTAAAATGTTTTCATCAGTGAGCGCTAAGTCTACAATTATGGGAATTATGATTGCTGCAGGCGTGCTCGCCTTTGCACTCACCGGCGTGGGAAGGTGGGGACGAGGGTCCCTCGATTCACACATTGCTGCAAAAGTTGGCGATCAAATTGTCTCGGTGCGGCAACTTTCCGAGGCCGTCGGACAGCTCGACAAACAATCGGGCAACGATGCTGAACGCAGAGCTGCCAATATTCAAAATGCCATGAATCAACTTATTCAAGAGCGCATTTTAATCGAAGAAGCCAACCGCATGGGTTGGGGAGCTTCTGATGTTGAAGTTGCGGAATGGATCAAAAAAATCCCTGCTTTTCAGGGTAAAGAAACGAAACAATTCGACAAAGCTGCGTATCAAAGATTTTTAAAATCTGGACAAATGTCTGAGCTCGATTTGTTCCGTCAAGGACGCGACAGTGTCAGCTCTCGCAAACTCGTGAATGCACTTTCATTGCCAGATTTTACACCTCACGCTTTAGCTAACGAAACAAGCTTGCGCGACGGAACCGAATTCACATTAGAAAGCGCTGAGCTTGTTCCTAACGAAGATGCAATTAAAATCGCTTCCAGTGCCGAAGCCCGTAAATTTGCAACAGACCCCGCAAATGAAAAAAAATTAAAAGATTCATTTGAACAATCTAAAACAGAATTTGTGCGCAAAGCTCAGGTTCGCGTAAAAAGTATTTTAATCGGATTCAAAGAAGCAAATAGAGCACAAGGCGAAGCCTTAAAACGTACCGAAGCAGAGGCCTCAAAACTTGCTCAAGTACTCCATGCACGTATTTTAAAAGGTGAAGATTTTGCCAAAGTGGCTTCTCACACAAACGACGATTCCACTGCAAAATCAGCACAAGGCGACATTGGTTTTATCGATGACTCCCTTATCGATGCCGACACCGCAAAAGGCGCATTTTTGTTGAATGCTTCGGCTCCACTTTCTGGCGTGATTAAAACTCCATTTGGTTTCCGCATTTTAAAATTCACAGAAAGTCGCACTGCTGTGAATAAAAAATTTGAAGAAGTCAAAGAAGAGCTCGCATTAAGAATCGTTGGAGTGGGCACGCGTCAGAAATTTATTTTGGATTTAGAAAAAGAAATGAGCGACGCTCTTATTTCTAAAAAAATGACAAAAGTATCTGAGATTATGACCAAGAATAATCTAAAATGGAAAGCACTTTCAAAACCGCTTTCTGTAAACACTCGTTTTATTGAAGAACTTGGTCTTTCGGACCCTCTTCTAAAACACGTATTTACGCTTCACAAAGCTGGCGATTTTGTTCCTCAGGTCCTAGATTTTTCTGGCCGCAAAGCAGTTTTCAAACTTGTTGCGCGCAAAGAAGGCCTCAAACCCGATGCCAAAAAAGCTGACGAAAATCTTAAAATGGAAAACTTTAAGCTAGCACAAAGCTTTGTGACCCAAACACAACGTAAACTTTTCGACGTTTACACGCGCGATAAACAAATCACACGCAATATGAGTTTACTCGAACAGTGATAAGAGAAGATATTCTAAAAACCGACATAGCTATCGTTCAAAAGCAAACAGCTTTAGAGCGCTATACGCGTCGTGCTTTAAATATCGATTTTTTAGAATATCTCGAAAAAGCAGGCCAAAGCCTCGACTCCCTTGTGGCTTCTCACGACGCACACATGAGGGCTCGGGAGCTTTTACTTCAATTGCTCGCAGAACGAAATTTAAGCCACACTTTGTTCAATCTCGATGAGTTACAAGAGAGTGGATTAAAATTTCACGACGAAGATTTTCCCTACGAAACAGGCATCATTCCTAAACAAAAATTAGTATTATCTTTAGGTGGTGATGGCACCTTATTGCACGCCAGCCACTATGTTGGTGGCGACGTGAATTTGCTGGGGCTCAACTCATGCCCTGGGCATTCCGTAGGGCATTTGTGCCGTGCTATTCCAGCGACATTCAGCAAAGCACTAGATTCTTTTTTCAAGAAAAAAATGCGTGTGCAAGAAGTGCGCAGGCTTAAAGTCGTCACTTCTCAAGGTCATTCGCTACCCCTAGGACTCAACGATTTGTTACTTTGCAACCGGCATCCCGCTGCCACGAGCAGATATCAACTCTCTGTTACCAGTAGCCGCAATGCGGAATCTGAAAAACAACTTTCGAGTGGAATTTGGATTTCAGCACCTGCAGGGAGCACAGCAGCTATTTCTTCCTATGGTTTACCTCGTTTAGAGCTCAATTCGCAGCAGTATTTATTAGCTGTGCGAGAGCCCTACGTAGCTTTGGGCGCAAGTTTACGGCTCGAAAAACGCGTGCTCGACGGACGACACGATGCATTGACTCTCTTCTGCCGCATGAGGCAAGGAATGGTCTGCGTTGATGGTCCCGATGCCTCTGCTCTGTTAGGATTTGGCGAATCTGTGCGCATTAGCCTTCCCGATTCATCGCGACTCAATCTTGTAACCGATCTTTTTTGAGGACTTTACCCATGAAACACCACAGTTATGGCTCCGAATTTTTTATTACAACTAAAATTGATGAACTCGTAAGTTGGGGAAGACGCAATTCTCTTTGGCCTTACCCTTTTGGCACAGCATGCTGCGGTGTTGAATTGATGTCGGTTATGGGACCCAAATATGACCTCGCTCGATTTGGCGCCGAAGTCGTTCGCTTTTCTCCAAAGCAGGCCGATTTGCTTTTAGTCGCGGGCACAATCACCGAAAAAATGGCCCCCGTGCTCAAACGCATTTACGAACAAATGAGCGAACCCAAATGGGTCATGTCCATGGGAGCCTGCGCTTCGTCAGGTGGCTTTTACCGTGCGTATCACGTGGTGCAGGGCATCGACAAAATTATACCTGTTGATGTGTACGTTCCCGGCTGCCCTCCTACTCCTGAGGCGGTTATTGATGGATTCATGCAGCTGCAAGCTAAAATCAAAGATGAAGGCACAAGTCGTTCGAAACGATTGGGTTGAGAATAAGAGTTTTAAAATCAAAGCGCTTGAATCAATTACTGAGCAAGTGTCAAGCTACCTACAAATAAAGCTGCATCACATTTTGCTAAAATAGTACCTTTTGAATTTGCTTCCAAATTCAAAAGAATTTTCTCACCTTTTTTTACATTTAAAATAAGATCAGATACTTGCTTTTGTTCTGCAGTAGGTGAGGCCGTTGGCGCTGCGAATTTAAATTGAAATGCCTTGAGTGTCACATCGCAATCTGCGGTGGCTGAAATAGGCAAAGAAACTTCAATTGTCGCTGGTACAATTCCTTTTGCGCTAGCTTTGATTTCAATGCGGCCTGCAGGCGCAATTTCAGCAAAACCAGGAGCAGTTTGGGCAAAAATCTCTTCAAAATTCACGTAGCCATCGGAATCAGAGTCCTTGAATTCATTGCTACCAAAAGTGTTTCCTGAGCCCAATGCAGACTCAATATCCCGACCATAACTGTTCCGTTCCCCGCCACTTTTGTTCGTATGGCATGTTTGGCATTTCAATCCATCTTTAAATTTAGTGACATCCAGTCCATTTTCTGAATAATATCCGGTAAAATTTCCCAAATAGCTCGGATAGGCAAAAGCTGAACTTGATGCGACTGATGCGACTAAAGCAAATGGAAAAATAGAACTTTTAACGATTGACATGCTTGCTCCAAACGGGATGAAAAACGTGCGTAACTGACCGTTCGGTCATTTCACAGGTTCATCGAGAAAGCAATTATAATTTCAAATCAATGTAAATTTTTTAGACGGTTTTAATTCAACCCTACTTCATCGCTAATAATTTTATCAAACGTTTTATTTCATCAATCAATATTTTCCTAAATAATTTTAGTAATTTAAACATGGCGACTAAGTTATAAGCCAATGAATTTAACCTTTTCTCAGAATGCATTAAAAAATCAACTAAGGTAACGGCAGCGCATATTTTGCCATCCATTGAGCAATGGCACGTTCGTTTTCGCGTGTCGAATTCTGAAGGTGATTGTAAACCGATTCTCGCTGATGCTTTTCTCTGTCTTGATTTAACTTGAGTTGAGGCTCCAGGCGATCAATTTTTATTTTAAATCCCACAATTTTAGAAACGAGTGCGTCCATAAATTCTTTGGGCAACGCCATTTTCCAAGGATTCTGCAAATGCGCCTCGTGTTGAGACACAGAGCGTGCAAGCATTTTTATGAGCTCAGAGGCATTATCAATCATCTCAACCATGCCATAAGCGTGCACAGCAACATAATTCCAAGTTGGTACCACTCGCGGACCAACACCCATGGCAGGTGGAATATATGCATGTGGCCCCTGAAAAATAACAAGAGCCCTACCTTGCTTTTTTAATGCCTGCCACTGCGGATTAGATGCTGACATATGGCCTTCCAGTAACCCAAAATCGCCTTCATTTGCACGAATGGTGAGCGGAAAATGATTAGCATAGGATTCATCTGGGCCGTCTGGCAATGCGCTTTTTAAATGCGTTACTAAAGTAGCAAAGCTATTTTCGAGCATAATTTGATGCATTAAATTAAGATCGGTAGTTTTGTATTCATCAAAAACAAACACTTTTATTCTCCGGAATTATGGCAGATATTTTCTTGTGATATTTATATTTCCGTCTGATGTGACAATTAAATTGTCTTCAATGCGGATGCCGCCACATGGCAACAGCTCATCGATGAGTTTCCAATCGAAGTGCGAACTGAGTGCATCGGCACGACGTTTATTGAGTAATATTTTATTAAAATACAGGCCTGGCTCAATGGTATGGTAATTGCCTACACCCAGTATACCGCGCGATCGGATGTAAGGAAACCTGGAGTCCGGAGGCGCCAAGGTACCCTCGCGGTTGAGTTGATGTGCGCCAACATCGTGAACGCGAAGGCCTAAAAGATGACCTAAGCCGTGTGGAAAAAAGTCGCCAGTAAATCCAGATTCAATGGCTGCTTCGGCAGAAATCCCGTGAATAATACGATGCGACAGTAAAATTTCTGCAATTTCCACGTGCACTTGGTAACCCAATCCCATCATAGATACACCTGGCTTTACCATAGAACATAACTTTTGTTGCGAAGCATTTAATGCATACAATACCGATTTAAACACTGGATGCGTATTTTCTGTCGCATATGTTCTTGTGATGTCGCTTGCGTAGCCTTTAATTTGCGTACCTGCGTCGATTAAAAAAACTTTTCCGCGCGCTTTATTTTTGTTTTTATAATAGTAATGTAGTGTGGATGCGTTTTCGTCGAGACAAATAATTGCCGAGTATGGAAGTTCATTTTCGACCATTTGCACCGCGTGCAAAAATGCCTCATAAATATCTAGCTCACTATTTCCTTCTTGAAAAGACTTATATACAGCTTTATGCCCAAGGGACGCTCTCTCCGTAGCTGCTTCAAGTTGAATGATTTCGTACTTTGATTTGTGCAACCTCAACCATTGCATGCGCAACAATAATTCTTTTGAAGCCGGCACCAGCGCAGGCAAATGATTCTCTAAAGGACCGAAAAAAGAATAGCCCTCATAATGTTTTGAAACATATGAGCATATGTCTGGTTCATTTTTAAAATATTTAATATCGTAGGCAGATGGCCAGTAGTCATTTTGACTGATTTGTTTTACATAATGCCAATGATCGTCAGGCTCATAAGCTAAAAGCACAGGCTGCGCATCTTTGCCAAGCACGACCACATGGCCGTGCCCGCCGGCAGGGCAAAAATACTTAAAATAATGATTGGCACGAAAGGGTACAACGCGATTGTCGTCGAAATAGGTTTGCTCAGATCCCGCAGGCAAAATAAGTCCCGGCAAATTTAATTCGTTGAATGCAGCGTTGAGTTCACTTAATTTGCCAGTAAGATGCTCTTCGAATACAGATTTCATACTTGCTCCTTAGCATTCTAAAAATTCAATTGCAGGATGGGAATATCATCTTTAAAAATTGATTGGAATCTCCAAATTGAAAATAAAATAAATTAGGAATAGAAATATTTATGCGACCCGTTTTTTTTTAATTCCAAAGGAGAGTCTATGAAATTCGGATACACACTTTTTTATGTTGATGACGTTGAGACCTCAATGAATTTTTATTCAGAGGCGTTTGGACTTAAAAAAGGATTTTTTCATGAAAGCAAACAATACGGCGAAATGATATCTGGAGAAACTAAAATTGGATTTGTTCAACACGACACTGCTTCGTCTCATGGTTTTGAATACACAAAATCGCACACAATCAATAAACCCGCAGGTTTTGAAATTGGTTTTGTAACACCAGACGTGGAAGCCGCTTTTCAAAAAGCCGTAAAAGCAGGTGCTAAACTTGTTTGCTCTCCAAAAACTAAACCCTGGGGACAAATTGTTTCCTATGTTCGCGACTGCAACGGATTTCTGGTAGAAATATGCTCGCCCATGGGGTAAAAATAGAGACAAGGGATGAAATGGACCAAACGTTAACCAATGTTATAGCGCGTAACGAATCAATTTGTTTATTCAAATTTCGGATATAGGTATGATTTTTCGCAAAGTTTAAAGATTCCCCTCATTTTTTTTGGATCCTTTGCCATAGTCCTCATTTTTTTTCGACTCAACTTCAAAAGCTCATCTGCAGTTTTGGCTTTGTGAGATTTAAGTTCATGGTGCTTTAGATGTTTCCATATTTTTTCATCAGGGTTAAATTCTGGTGAGCGCGGCGGAAGGTAAATTAGAGTCAGGTTTTTATGCTCTTCTGCGAAACTTTGGACGCTTTTTGCTTTGTGGCAAGGTGCTTGATCTAATACTACGCAAATTTTCTTTCTTGGATGGTGCTTAATGATTTGATCCAAGAATTGAATGATGTCCTTAGAATTAAATCTTTTTCCACTTTTATGTACATTGAATATCAAATCTCCCCTGTGACTTAACGCAGAAATAGCAGAGACAGAACCTCGATTTCCAGTAACTTTAATATATTTTTTTTCACCCCTTGGACCCCAAGTTTTTGCGACGACTGGAGTTAGCTGAATCGACGCTTCATCCATAAAATATAAAATAGCCTTTTCTTTTTTTACCAATCGTTTTATTTCAGAAACGTGTTTTTTCACCCACGCACTTTGCTTTTTCTTAGATGCCTCTAAGTACTCTTGCTGTGGTTTCTTGTAAGAATGCTCATGTTTCTGCAATAGACGATGAATAGACATACGAGAAGTTGTTAATTTTAAATGTTTTTGACAAACTATAGCAATCCTAGAAGTAGTCCAAAAATCAGTCTCGAAACCATATTTTGAGGCAGGATTCGAAATTATTTTCAGCAACTTTTTTCCATTTACACCGGAAAAATTTGATTGTCTGCCGCTTTTAGGATTCTGATTTCTCTCAAAACTCTCGCCATTTTTAGATTTTCGAACCCAATTTTGAATGGTATTTCTGTGAACCTCAAAGACTTCCGACAAGTGTTTGATTGTATAACCGGCTTCGTGGCCTCGAATAATTTTTTCTTTTGTTTGTAAGTCTGTATGGCTCATGATAGTGAGTAAACAACAGAGATGATTGAACTGTCAAGAAAAAAATGCACAAATTGATTCGATACGCTCTATATAAATGATATTTACAACGCCGCTGGTTTTAAAATTGGTGACTTCACCGCAGAAACAGAGAGTGGCGAATATGGTGCACACCGATTGCGTATCAATAATAGCCATGGTGAGCTACCGAATTAACAGTTGGAATTGAAGAAAAATCGCGCCTAATTTCCCGGTGGGTCAAAAAAACCACCGAGGAA
This sequence comes from Pseudomonadota bacterium, assembly GCA_043747645.1. GTDB lineage: Bacteria > Bdellovibrionota_B > Oligoflexia > Silvanigrellales > Silvanigrellaceae > JAYTOT01. The sequence continues at coordinate 14,086 of JAYTOT010000162.1, forward strand.
TAAAATGAACTCCGAATTAAATGAATTAAAGAAACAGTTTTCTGCATGGCGCAAAACCAAAACGAGTCGTGCGACGCCGGTTCCACAAGAACTTCGCGCCGCTGTGGTGGGCCAATTGGCAAATCATTCGTTGTCAAAATTATGTTCCGAGTTGAGCTTAAGTAGATTGATGCTTTTGGGTTGGCAGGCAGCAAAAGGCCAAAATTCAGCTGTTCCCGAATACACAAAAATTTTTGTGACGCCCAATTCAGAGTCAGTAAATGCAAATAAAATGTACACCAAACAGTTTTTAAATAGTTCGAGTTCACTTGCAACTTTGCACTTTA
>JAYTOT010000163.1:0-12196 GCA_043747645.1 Pseudomonadota bacterium
CGCAAATCACGCGACTTTGGTGAGTTAAATAGGGAACCTGACGTTTCGGATTCAACTGGACTATCTCTGTGTCAGTGCTGAGCGATTCCCAGTTAATAATATTGTCTGAGTGCACAATATTAAGAGACAACAAGGACCATTTAATGAGTCTAGAGTAGGGCGAATCTGGAATCCATGTGAGCTGAAATGACATTCTATTTATTCCTGGAAGAGCGAGAACATAGTTGCATGTTTAGGCTTTAGTATGCCCTCAAAATAAAGGCAACAAACTTTGCATTTTCTTTCTACAGTTGTTAGATGTTCAGTTGCTCGTTGTCGGGTCATTAACTAGGTTATGCAAATGAACAGCAAAAAATTAAATCAAAATATTTCGATAATGCATCCAGTTCTGCATGCTTTTCAATCGCTGAAATTGACTAAACAAGTTTTTATGAGTCAGCTACAAAATAGAAAAGAGAGTCATTCAAACGAAGCAATTCCAACTTCAGAATATAATTTTTTGAATTTGTTGGGAGCGACCATTCCAGGCTTTGTTATTGAAACCTGGCTTGCCCATGTGCAAAATACTTTGCATGAAAAATATGACGAAAATGTTATCAAAAAACTGCCTCATAACGCAATTTTGTACGCTTTTCATGCCGACACACTCCCGGTGTTGCTTTCGCATAAATTATTAAATGCATTGGGCTCAATTTGGATTGGATACCATGGTTTATTGTCTTACGTTGGGTCTTTTGGCCTCTCTCAAAATGGTTTCCCTTGTTTTAGATACAACCGAAAACTCAAGGCAACTGTATTGGGTCAAATCGAAACTGCTCTAAATGCTGCACCTCAAAAAAGGTTTTATCTATTCACAGACTCCGGCCAGCCATACTTTCGAGTGCGCAAAAGTCTTGTGCAAATGTCGCGTCAGACGGGCCGGCCGTTGGTTCCGGTGCGGCATTTTGCGTCCCTCGCTAAAATCGTAAATGGACATCAAATTCCACTGGCCGGAACCGAAATTCGAACGGTTTTCGGCAGTCCTGTTTTTGCAAGTGAATTGTTAAACCTAAGCGATCAAGATGCAGTTTTAGTTCTGCAAAAACAAATTGATTCCTTGGTATAGTCTTAAATAATAAATATTGGCATAATCTTTAATAGTAAATATTGGATTTAGAATGACGTTTTTGAAACTTGGGCTTCTTGATACCGAAGACCGTGAAGGCAAATTATTTTTAGAAACTCATCAAAATGAAAATTCTGCCAGAAATACTCTCCTTAAATTGGCTCGTCCAGCGCTCTATCTGCAAATGACAATTGCGATTGTGTCCTCGTTTATAAACATATTACGTTCATATGTTTTTGAATTAGTCTTGAATCCTCGAGAATTGAATTTTGAGAGTTTAAAAAATTTGCAACTTGGCGCCGCGAGCTATTCTGTGGCCCTCATTTTTGCCATTATGGCCTCTGTTTTGTTGTTGCAATTGGAAATTCATTTGCTTATTTTATTGAGGATGAAAATAGTTTCGGCACTTACCGGGTTTTACAAACATACAATTGCGCACTGGACGCAGCAAAAATGCACTCAAGTAGGCATTGGTGAGAGTGCGCATATTATTTCACGCGACGCCGCTATTTTTTCAGACGGACTCAGCGCTCAGGTTACCCTGATTTCCAATTTGATTGTAATATTATTATCCAGTATTCTTTTGTATCACTGGGTAGGGTTTGCGGGAATTATTGGAGTTATAGCTGTCGCAATAATGCTTCCCGTTTTTCAACGCCTGCAAAGAATTGCTGAGACTCTTTACCAAGATTCCTCCGAGGCTTCTGAAAAACGTACTTCGCTTTTGGTAGATGCGCTCAAAAAGCACGATGCAGTCATTTTTGGTCGAAAATCTAATATACTTATTGAAAAAATGAGCTCTATTTTTAATTTGGAATTGAATGCAATTTCTGGGCAAGTGCGTTGGTCAATTTTAACTGAAATTTCCTATTTGATTGTTCCCTTGGTGGCAACCAGTTTAGTTTTTTTGACCATGTCTATTTCTGGTCGATCTATTTTACCTGCCACTATGATTTCAATTGTGTTTGTGCTTCGAACTTTGACAGAACCATTGGGTTTTGTGCCACATTATTTCCAAGATCTGGGTCAGGCAAAAATAGCCGGGCAGAGAATCGAAAAATGGTGTTCGCAGCTGCAATCCATTTCAAATAAAAACGATCATATTCCAATTCAAAATTGGGGAAGGCGCGTTATTATTGCCGATGCAAGCGGCGCCAGTCACCAAGGGGCGTTAGAGGCGTTGGCGAAAAGTTTTGCAAATAGCAATTGCAGCAAAAATATTTGCGCATTGTACACTCCTGAAAGCCAGTTGTTTCAGGGAACAGTGCGGGAAAATTTGGCACTGGGTTCGAATATTTCCGAGCTGAAGCTTTTAAATGCTTTGCAGATTTGTGGCATGGTTCACGAATGTTCGCTCAGCGATTTTGTTGATTTTGAAGGTAATAACTTTTCGGGTGGCCAGCGCCAACGGCTTTTATTGGCTAGAATTGTAGCACAGTCGCCAGATTGTATTTTTTTGCACGAACCTTTTTCTGCTCTCGATTTGCCACAGGCTCGTGTTTTGGCGGTGAATTTATTTGGTCTGGAGTGGAATGAGAAAATTGTATACATATCTTCAGCTACGCCTGATTGGTATTTGGAACACATTCAAATCCATAATATTGTGCATTTTGATTCACACAATAGTTGGAAAAAGACTGTAGAAATTTCGAAAAATACATTTTCTGATACTCTAAATGCTCAGACGCATGCAATTCAAACGAATAAAGAATTATTGCCAGCGGGCTTCGAAAACTCAATTGAGACAACAAATACAGAGATGAGCGCGCTTTTTGCTTTACAGAAACTATTATTTCTAGGTTGTAAAAGCACGTTGATGTTTTGGATAGTCGCAATAATATTTGCAATCAGTGGATTCTGCATTGCTTTGCTTTCTTATTTCTCTGAAGTATTTTCGCTGCTCGAAATGAAAAACCGGCACGATTTAATTATGGCCTGTGTTTCGCTGCTTGGTGCGACGGTATTAATTTCGGTAGGCTTTGTTGTTCGTGCTTTTATATTGCAGAAAACATTAAAAAGCGCGGGAGGAACTGTCTTTAAATTTGCGCATAGCAACTTATTTTTTAGATTTGATTCCTTTGCGAAAATCAACCGGAGTTCTTGGCAAGAGAGATTGACTGTCGATTTGCCTCGGATTTTGTTAAGCGGATTTATTCAATTTGAAAAGGTAACACTTGCGGTGTCGTTTTGTGTTGTGGCTTTTATTTATGCCATGACTTCAAATCCCACAAAATCGATTTATTTTTTCGCATTATTTTCTGTGTTAATTGGTACTGCCCTGATTTATTCGCATTATCAGACTCTTGCACAAAAATTGACTTCAGAAAAACGAGAAATTTTTACCTCGAAACTTTTAGAATTGAGTTCAACATATTTTGAACTTTCACTTTTGCAAAAGGCAGACTATATCGCTGGTATTTACAGCAATACATATGAAAATTGGGCGCGCGCATATTTAAATCAAACCATTCAAACACGTATTTTTAGTATATGTGTTGCAACCATGACTTCGGGTTTGATATCAATAATTTTGTTCGATGCTATTCAGAATAATCAACTTGCTGGTGTTGGAATCTCGCTCACTCTATTACTAAGTGTGTGGTCTCCTCTCGCTTCTTTCGCTATGAGTTTTGCTGGATTTCGAACTGATTTAGTGAGCCTCAAGAGAATTGTAGAAGTTCTGCCTGATACAAGTGAAGACTTATTAGATGTGCCCAAATTAACAAGTGAACAACACAATTGCGCGCTCCAAAATAATGAACTGATGTTTGAAAAAAACAGCAATTTGAAGCCCGAACTTGATAGAATAAATTTTCCGCAATTAAAATTTAATTCAGGCGTTGGCGATTTTGTGATGATTCAAGGTGCGTCTGGGTGCGGAAAGTCGCAACTTTTAAGGGTCATTTGTGAATCCGTAAGTAAACAGGAATCGGACAGTGGTTTTCTTGTGGTTGGTGTTCCGCAGGCCCCCTTTGTGTGCGATTTAGACGACGTGAGTTTTCTTTCATTGAGTATTGATGAATTATTGGCCATTCATTCCCGCTGCCTTTCTGGAGATGTTGAAGTTGAAGTCAGAAATATTGTGCAGCACGAATTGATTCGCGCGAATTATAATTTGGCTCAATTGGGGCCAGATATTCGCCAGTATCTCTTAATTCTAGAAACCGCAGCATCTGACGCAAAAGTGAAGTTGTTCGACGAACCATTTTCTCAGATGTCACCTTTGTTAGAAATGGCTTCTTGGGCTGTATTAAATGCATTTTCGGCTACAGCCATAAACATTATTGTGAGTCATAAGAATTCATATTTTCCTTTTGCACACTGGAATATGAAGAGCGAAAATAGCAACGGCAACCAAATGAGTGTGCGAGTGTTTAGTACAAAAAGTTGAGTTTGGGTGCGGTTGAGCTTCGACTTTCAAATTGCAATAAAATGCTAAAGTATATACTCTGAATATCCGATGAGGTGTTTGATGGAGATAGACCGCTATCAGCTTTTTATTTCTGACTGGGTTTTAACTAAATTATCAATGCATTATGTAACAGAACAGGAGGTAGAAGAAGCATTTTTTAATTGTTCCGGATTTTTTTTGAAGGAAGTGCGCCGAAGGCATCAAACTAGACCTCCTACTTTTTGGTTTGTTTCAGTGACTTGTGACGGGCGACCCCTCAAAATTGCTTTTATTCCGGTGCATGAGACTCAGACTTTGGTTTTAAAAACGGCATTTGTTGCAGAACCGTGGGAGATAGATGAGTATGAAAATTATACATAGTGTTGACCTGTCAGAGGAACTGAATAAAAAATATGAGGAAATGATTCAAAATGATGTTTCAGATTCTTCTCCAATGCAACACGAACTTGCCAGTGATGAAGAGTCGAGACAATTAAATAATGCAGTGCATGGATCCCATAGAACTAAGGCAATATCTATTAAAATGCCCGGAGAATTGCTGGAAGAACTTAAGGTTTTAGCAAGTAGGGATCACATCGGCTATCAAACCTATATTAAATTTATTTTGTCGCAACATGTGAGAAATATGAAGCAAGAGAAACAATTGATCAGATAAATCTCCGCAGTGCAAAATATCTGATCTTGTTCTTTTGGTCTGAGTTTTTTGTTTTGACTTCTCCAATAATCTATTCTAAAATTATTCTATAACCCAATCTCAAGGTTTTATTATATTGTAAATACCTCTGGTTATATAAATTCCATGGCGGTTTTCATCTATTCTAAAGGGAGTGCTGTGAGTGCCGAAACTTCCAAAAATTGACAGCGAGGCTTTGGAAATTGCCCTATTGCGACTTTTCGCAAATGGGCCGGAACGTGCCGTGCAAGTTTGCAAATTGTTGGGAATCAGCCAATCAACGCTTTCAAGGCTTCTTTCAAAATCTAAAAATGCAATTGTAAAAATAGGCAAAGGCCCTAGCACGATTTATGCGTTAAAAAGGAAGATTATAGCTCTTCCTAAAGAGTTAATCATTTATAAAATATCAACAACTGGTGAAGTTTCTGCTTTTGGTACTTTAATTCCGGTAGAGGGAGGCAAGTTTTTTTGTTGCTATGCTGGAACAACACAATTTCAACTCTTTAATGATTTACCCTATTTTTTAGATCCCATGCGCGCTCAGGGCTTTTTGGGCAAGCTTGTGCCAAAGGCTTTTCCTGAACTCCAACTGCCTGACGACATTCGCACCTGGAAATCTGAACATCATTTAAAATATTGGGTGTATAAAGGTGCAGACCTTCCTGGTGACCTCATTATTGGTGATGAATCACTTGCGCAATACTTGTTAATGGCGCAAGAAAACCAAATAGAAGAAAATAAGTGCGCTGAAATTTATACTCGTTTAGTTCAGGAGCAGCAACAAAAATACATTCCAAATTCTGCAGCTGCAGGCGAGCAGCCAAAATTTATTTGTTTTAGAGAAAAAAATGCCAGAGTTTTGGTGAAATATTCTCCTTCAATTGATTCTGATGTGGGTCGTCGATGGGCCGATTTACTTATGTGTGAAGAAATCGCATTAAAAGTGTGTGATGAACTCATTTTTGGGGCAGCAGAGACGCGAATAATAGCGACAGACAAACGAGTTTTTCTTGAGAGTTTAAGATTAGACAGAGTCGGCGTTCTGGGAAGGCGATCGGTTTTTTCATTGCAAACACTCGACGCTGAATTTGTAGGTGAGTTTGGTGGTTGGCGAAAAGTAGCAAAAGCTTTAAAGGAACAAAAAAAGATTAGTGTAATTGACGAAGAATACATTGTGGCACTCGACATGTATGGTGAGCTTATTGCAAATTCAGATAGGCATCTTGGTAATTTGTCGTGTTTTGCAAGTGATGATTTTAGTTCATTTAAATTGGCACCGGTGTATGACATGTTGCCAATGTTATTCGCTCCAGTCGACGGACAAATTGTAGAAAGGAAATTCGATCCAAAACCTTTTATTGGGTCATTTGCTCTTTGGAATAAGGCTTTTGCGGCAGCATTAGAGTTTTGGTCGCGCGCATCAAATGACGAACGAATTTCTGCAGATTTTAGAAAAATATGCCATTCGTCTGTCATTAAATTGAAGACATATGAAGATATAATAATGAGAATGCCAAAGTTATAAGATTTTCAAAATTGAAGTCTTTAAAATATTTGTGTGAGCCTTGAATTAATTTTGGGTGCCTTGTTTTTACTACCTGGCCGGGTTTTGATGCCTCCGGCGGCCATTGAATCCTGACTTTTTTATAGTAAACTGATAAATAGTCGCGACTATTTATCAGTTTGGTGAAACTTTATATGTAATTAGGGGAGTAATTATGAAGCGTTACCTCGAAGAATGGATTAAAAGCGATGCGCTGGCTTTTAGGAAAATGGCGTTTGTCTCTGGGCCTCGCCAAGTTGGAAAATCTACTCTTGCTGAAGAACTGGTGCCAGATGTTAAAAATAGATTTAATTGGGATGACAATCAATTTAAATTAAAATGGGCAAAATCACCGAGTGGTTCCATTGAGACTCGCACCGAGAATTTAATATTGCTAGATGAAATTCATAAAGATAGACTTTGGAAAAGTAAGCTGAAGGGCATTTATGACACGCAAAAATCTCATTTGAAAATTGTAGTCACGGGTAGTGCTCGCCTCGATATATTTAGGAAAGGAGGCGACAGTTTACTTGGGAGGTACTTCCCTTATCGATTGCATCCTTTTTCGGTTGGCGAAAACGAGAGTCCTATTTCTCCAGAGAAATGTTTTGAAAATGTAGTAAATTCCAATTTTAACGTGAAAAATAAATTTCCGGTGGACGATCTTATTTTATTAAGCGGTTTTCCTGAGCCGCTCTTGCAAGGCGATTTAGGGCGTGCGAAACGTTGGTCTAAATTGAGACTAGAACGCCTCATTCACGAAGATTTACGTGACATTCGCAATGTGTCCGATTTGCAGTCTTTTAAATTGTTGGTGCAGCTTCTCCCATCTAAAATAGGCTCTCCGTTATCCATTAATAGTTTGCGAGAAAATATTAATGTGGCTTATGGCACAATTCGTGATTGGATTACAGCACTAGAAATGCTTTACGTTCATTTTGCCGTTCAGCCCTATTCTAAGAAATTATCTCGAATGCTTGTGCAAGAGTCTAAGGTTTATTTGTTCGATGGCACCCAAATTGGGGAGCGTGGTTTACGCCTTGAAAATCTCACTGCATTGCATTTGTATAAGAGTTGTCATTTTTGGACAGACACTGCACAGGGTAATTTTAATCTTCACTACTTACGTAACAAAGAAAAACAGGAAGTCGATTTTTGTGTCGTTAACGATGAGAAAATATGTATGCTTGTGGAATGCAAGTCATCTGACACTGAAATTTCGAAATCGTTATTGAAGTATTCTAAAGAATTGCACTGCGAAATTAACATTCAATTAGTTGACATTGTTGGCTATAATAGATACTATCCGGCCCATAATGTGCGGGTTTTGGGTTATGATCTTTTTTTGGGCGCTCTTGTTTGAAGAATTATTATTTTTTCCTCATTTTATTTTTTGGAATAACATATGAAATATACAGTTTTTTTAGGTGTTAAATATTCGTCTGATTGGCTGAAGCTGAGCCGCACGCAACGAAACGCTTTTAATGAAAGCACAGTTTACCCAATAATTGCCAAATATGGCGAGCGCGTTACGTTACGGTTTTTTGATGCGGAAGCTTTTTCGGCAAAAATTTCTGATTTTATTTTGATAGAAACAAAGAATTTGAAAGACTATTATTATTTTATCGAAGAATTGCGCGATACAGATCTTTTTCGCAAAGATTTGTTGAAAATAATTGATGTCCACATCGGTATCGAAGAAGGACACAAAGACTTCGAGTCAGAAACCATAACCAAATGATATTTATGACTTTGTTCAGATGACCTGTGTATGGTCGGGATTTACGGTACAATTGCCGACTATGTACAAGCGAATTTGTAACCCCATCAAATTAAATAGTTTTTTCTTGTTTGGTGCTCGCGGTACCGGTAAAACGACGTTGGTTCGTGAGCATTTTGCCGGTGATGATGTTTTTAAAATAGATTTTTTAGATCCGAAAGAAGAAAGTGCATATTCATTAAACCCAGGGTTGCACCTAGAGTCGTAGGAAATGTTAAATTGTTGCATTGGAGAGACGGAATTTATAATTTATTTAAAGAGAAATTAGATAAGTTTTATGCCGCAGATTTGTAAATTTTTATATTTTGGAATTTAAATGAGATCTTTCAGAAAACCTGCAAAATAGATGGGCAGTCGGAGTATTTTAGTTTCATGGTCGTATTTTATGAATTCATTTCCGCTTAAAATAACTGCAATATGGGGATTATATTTGGTTAAATATTGGGCTAAACTTTTTGTTTTTGTGCGATTTCCAGATTTTATTTCAAGTGGCACAGAATGCCCGCTTTTTGCTGAAAATAAGAATTCAATTTCTGCAGATCCCTCTCGCCAGCTGCATGCATTTTTTAATCCCGAAGACTTTGTTTCTGTCAGTGCAAAATTCTCAGCAAAGAATCCTTTGTAAGTTCCAAATGTAAAATCAAAAATAAGAGAAGGATCCAGGCCCGAAATGCTTCCCAATATTCCCACATCAAAATTGAACAACTTAAAATAATTGTCTTGAGTAAAAGCAGAAGCGGGTTGCTCTCCACTATTGGCAATCTTTATTAATTCAACGAGGCCGGCTTTTTGTAACCAGTCGAGCGCAGGCATTAATCTTTCATAAGATTTCACGCCAGGTATAGATTGATTGAGCTGAAATTTTGGCGCCTGGCCATCGAGGTTTCTGAGCATTTGTGCGGGCACCGAACGCAGTAATCTTTCGAGGTGCATTGAGTTTATTTTTCCAGCATGTTTTGCCATGTCTGCAAAGTAACTTTGTGTGATTTGATCTTGAATTATTCTTGCGCGGTGCGATTGGTCGAGCCAGGTTGAATGATTTATACTATTTGCAACTACTTCTGGCATGCCTCCTAAAACAAGATACAATTTAAAGGACTGCCAGATTAAATCGTGATGAATGCACTGGGTTTGAATACTGCGATTTTGGGCAATATTTTTTGCGACGTCGTTTATTATTTCTTTTATGTAATCGGCCTGAAAAGTCAGATTTTTCCAATTTAAAAAATCGTGAAAATTAAGTGGAAGCAAATTTTCTTGCTGCACTTTTCCTACTGGAAAAGAAGCGCTGTTAAGTTGCAATCCTAGCAGAGAGCCTGCCGCAATAAGGTAACAATTTGGCATTGATTCTGCGAAATATTTTAAAGACGTAATTGCCTTGGGACACGCTTGAATTTCATCGAAAAAAATGAGATCTGATTCAATTTGAATTTTTGTGTTAAGCCGAATTTCTAAATTTTGTAGAATTTGGAAAGGGTCAATATCAGATTCAAAAAGACTCGAAAGAGATGGGTTTTTTTCGAAATTAAAAACGTGGCAATTTGCGAATGAGGCTTTTCCAAAAGCAGTGACCATTGTGGTTTTTCCCACTTGCCTGGCCCCCTGAATAATGAGTGGCTTTCGGGTGGATTGTGACTTCCACGAATGTAGGACTGTCTCAAACGCTCTTTTCATGGCAAAAAGTCCCCGATTTGGAATTTATTCGTACCAAAAAGTACCAGATTGGGGATTTTTGGCAATGTATGATTTGGATTCATGCAAAAATACTGTAGTGGCAGGTGAAAATTGCAGCCTCTTTGGGCAATCTTTCTTTTGCTGATTCTGTCCTGAGCTCAATTGTTATTTGAAAGTACCCTTGCGTTTCTCTCTTAATTTTAATTGCTTAGCACTATCTGTAAGTATATTTGCAATTGGTTTAACCAAACGCTAATATGCTTTCATGAGTAAAAGAACCTATTGGATTCAACGAATTGAAGACGCCCTCCAAAAAAAGAGCCTTGTTTGGCTCTCGGGTGTGAGACGTGCGGGAAAGACAACGCTGGCCAAGAGTTTGCAAAACGTCGATTATTTCGACTGTGAGCTTCCGCGAGTGCGCGAACTTCTCAGCGATCCCGAAGGTTTTTGGCGGAGCCAGAGTGGCCTCAAAACAATCGTGCTCGACGAAATTCAGAGGCTCAGCGACCCTGCGGAGATCTTGAAAATTGGGACAGATCATTTTCCGAGTTTAAAAATTGTTGCAACAGGCTCTTCGACCCTTTCTGCAAAACGAAAATTTCGCGACACTCTGACAGGACGCAAGGTTGAAATTTGGTTGACTCCAATACTTGTGAGTGAATTAAATGAATTTGCCGAAACGAATGATTTGCTAAATTTGCAGAAAAGAGCCTTGCATGGTGGCCTTCCGCCAATGTTTTTGGCACATAAATTGAGTGATTATGATTATTTAGAGTGGATGGATTCCTACTGGGCAAAGGACATTCAAGAGCTTTTTGTTGTCGATAAAAAAACAGCCTTTACTACTTTTGTTCAGTTGATTTTGCGCCAAAGTGGTGAGCTTTTTCAGGCAACATCTTTTGCTGGGCCATGCGAAGTATCGCGGCAGACAATTTTGAATTATTTGGAAATATTGGAAACCACTCTCATTGCGCATGCAGTGCGCCCCTACACAAGTGGAACAGCGGCTGAATTAAAAAGTCAGCCAAAAGTTTATGCATTTGACTCTGGATTTGTTGGTTGGGCAAGAGGATGGGATAGTATTAATAGTGAAAATAAAGGACCACTCCTTGAGCACCTTGTACTATGTGAGTTAGAAGCGCATTTTAGCAGGAATTCAATTTTCTATTGGCGGAATAAAGCTAAAAATGAAGTAGATTTTATTATAAAGCCTGGTCGTGGCCCAGTAGTGCATGCAATTGAATGTAAATCGCAGGCTTCGAAATTCGAAAGCAATGGAGTGAAGGCGTTTAGAAAACTATTTTGTGAAGGTAAAAATATTCTTGTTACTTTCGATGCCACACAGCGCGAAGAGCGGTATATTGATGCAGTGTCTGTGATTGTTTTACCTATTCATCTCCTTGCAATTGAATTAGGAGGGAAGTTTTAATAATTCAAAACTTTTCGCATGCCTTCGCGCCAGTTTACCACTTGAACATTACCTACCTTGCGCCCTTCGGATTCTTGGCAAAAGCAATAAAATTCCGCAAGAGGAAATTCTGGTCCTACTGAATTAAGATGACGCAAATCTTTTTTTGTAACGGTACGACTCGACTTAATTGCAATGAAAGCCAACGGCTGTCCGGGGCGTTCAATAACGAGATCGATTTCTAGATCGTCTTTTGTTCGTAAATAAGAATAGCGGTAGTCATTTGCAAGATAAGTAGAAATTCTGAGGAGTTCTACAATTATAAAATGCTCAAAAGCTTCACCATAGGCCGATGTTTTTGGTATGAGTGGAACCGTAATTGTATTGCTGAGTGCTTTTACAACTCCGAGGTCAAAGAATAAAAATTTTGGTTTTTGGCTCAGTCGTTTGCGAAAAGAGTGTTTAAATGGCTCAAGAAAAAAACCGAGCAGTGTGTCTTCGAGTCAATGCTCTTAATCTAAGAAAATAAGCGCAATAATATCTTGATTTAAAGACTAATTTAATATATAAATAAATTCAACTTATTTAATCATACGGAGAT
>JAYTOT010000164.1:0-2864 GCA_043747645.1 Pseudomonadota bacterium
AGATTGGATTGCTAGAGGCATACAATCCGGATCCTGCATTGCTTGTTGTGTTTGAGACAGAGCCATCGTCCTTCATTTTCATTTTGAGATTGGCTTCATTCGATGCTTTTACAAGTCTGCTCAAATAGTCGTGTGGGTTTGTGAGTGCAGTGTCGTCGTTGGTCCAGTGGTAGACTCGAGTTGGTGTTTTTGGCCCGATAAATTTATGCTCAGAAGTGTATTTGGCATTGCATTTTCGTTTGCCAACAACCTCCGAATCAAACTCCTGCCCGCCGTTTAAAAAATCAAAAAATCCTTTCGATTTTGAATCGTCGTGGTAGGTTCTCTGTTTGCAAGAGATAAGTATGAAAAAAAACGATACCAAAATAGAGATTCTAATTTTAATGAAAGAATGAAACACAGTAAAATTTCTCCTAAAGTAAAAAAAAAAAGTTAATTTAAATATTTATTCCCATGCATATACCGATGGCTGCTCTTCCCAATATTTCCGGATTTCGTTGAGTTTTGAAATATCTCCGGCAATTTGAGGATTTGAAAACTCAGAGTACAAAATTTTCTCCATTGCAGATCTGCTATTTAATAGATACTCAAAATAAGGGCCATATTTTGGATTGATTTTACCGTTAGGTCCCACAGAAATCGCTGATTTAGGATTAACAGCGCCCAGATCCCACAATACAATTGCAATGCCAGTTGGCTCTTTTGTATTTGAGTCAGAAATTTTGCGAGACAAATAGGGATATAAAAATCCAGGGCAATTTGCTTGCTGCGCTTTAACTGATTCTCTCTGAAATTCTTCTTCTTTTAATGAAATAAATTTTGGTATTTTTGACTCTATCTGAATCTCAAATGAAACTAAAATAGGTCCATATTCATACGATGCATAAGGGTTGGATGCGACATAAAATCCGGCACCCACGGCGCCAATCATTTTAATGCTTGAGTCGTTGCTAAAGGGCTTAAAGTTGCTATTTTTTTCATTTGAAGCTTTTACAATCCCGCTAATATATTCATGAGGATTCGTGAGTGCATATTCGTCTTTTGTCCAGTGGTAAACACGTGTCGTTATTTTTGGCGAGACAAGTTTGTGCGATGCAATATATTCGGTAGAACAATTTCTTTTGCCAACAACTTCGGAATCGAATGAATTGCCACCATTCAAAAAATCAAAAAAATCTTTTGTGTGTGCTTGATCGTTGTGATTCCGAGATCTGCATGCAAAGATTGAGCTCAAGGCAAGGATAAAAATGACATTTAATTTTGTTTTAAGAAATTGAGGCATACCTAAACTGCTCCCTTATAGCGAAAAAGAAAACTCATTTTAAAGATTATTGCCAATCATAGAGAGATGGCTGCTCTTCCCAATATTTTCGAATATCATTTAGCATTGCAATGTTTTCCGGAATTTTAGCGCGCTTATTACTTTCTGCCATCAATATTTCTACTGATTTTTCACGGCTTTTTAAAAGCTGTTCGAAACCGGGTCCAAAGTTAAAAGGCCCTTCACTTTGTGGTCCAAAAGACTGGACCGTTGTGGAATCTATCGAACCTAAATCCCACATTACAATTGCTTTGCCTTTGTTTTCTGCACTTTCGGTTTTACCAATGACCTTAGCTGCGTAGGGATATATAATTGAGGGGCAATGAGCGACTTGTGCTTCAAGTGCTTCTTGGGCACCTTGGTTGTTTTGGCGATCTGTAATTTTTTCGAGAATTGCAAATCGCGTTCCCATTTTGATGTCAAATACCACTAAAATTGAACCAAAGTCAGAAGAGACAAAGGGGTTTGGTGCAATATAAAGTCCCGCTCCTGCATGTCCTTTGATTTCGACTGCTGATTTTACTCCTACAGCATTTGAATTTTTGTTCAGTTCATTGTTAACTGCATTGGAGTTCTTAACGACTGAACTCATATATTCATAGGGGCTAGTTAATGCCAATGGGTCGTTTGTCCAGTGAAAAAACTTTGTTGCAGATTTTGCTTCCAAAAATTTGTGTTTGATATTGTATTCTGGAGTGCATTTCCTTTTATCCACAACCTCTGAATCGAATGATTTACCTCCATTGAAAAAATCAAAGAAGCCCTTTGATTTCGATTCATCGTTGTAACTGCGAGATTTGCAAGATATTACTATTAAAAAAATGAATAGCACTGCAAAAATTGGATTTCGAGTTGTAACAAAAATCATTTCGCCTCGCTCCTGAAGTTTAAATAGTTTGAACAATGAAAAATTTATTCCCAATTATAAAGTGATGGCTGCGCATTCCAATATTCTCGAATTTTTACCAACTTGCGGTAATTTTCAGAGAGTGTATCTCCAGCATTAGAAAACATAGCATTTAAGCCCTCACGATTTTGAAATAGTTCTTCAAAATAGGGGCCGTAATTGGGAGAAATTTTACTTTTTGGACCAATCACTACAACAGATTTTGGGTCGATACTGTCCAGGTCCCACAATACGATTGCTTTGCCGTCTTTGTCAGAGGACGGATTTCCGATATTTCGCACACCAAACGGATAGATGACGCCCGGACAGTTTGCCATTTGCGTCTCGACCGAACCGCGCCGTTTATCGCTGACTTGTCTGCCTTTCACTTCTGGAAACTGAGTCGCTATATTGACGCGAAAAGCAATTAAAATTGCCCCATAGGAATACGAAACAAAAGGATTTGGAGCAATATAGAGTCCTGCCCCCGCAGCACCCTCAACGCGAACCGCAGAATCGACATCTGCTGGTACGACGTTTCTATTTAATTCGCTGTTCAACTTATTTGAATTACTAACAATTGCGCTCATGTATTTAAATGGTTCAGTGAGGGCCTGTTCATCATTGGTCCAATGAAAAAACATTGTTGGGGTTTTG